>NZ_JBCODG010000042.1:0-38176 GCF_040928965.1 Bacteroides sp. 2201st1_D9_2201SCRN_220225
AGAGATAGAGCTCTTTTCTTATATAGACTTGCTAAATTATATGCTTAAATATAAAATCCCTCAGATTGTTACGTTGACCCGTCAACTGCGAGTTCAACTGCCATTGCCTAAAAACAAAAATCAGATAGTAATCTTGCGATAACTATCTGATTTTCAAGAGAGCGGCAAGCGAGGCTCGAACTCGTGACCCTCAGCTTGGGAAGCTGATGCCTTTTAATCCTGCGGATTAAAAGTGACCAACTGAGCTACTGCCGCTTATATCTTCTTAGAAGAAGTCCTTTCAAGTTGCGGTTTACATGTTGGTTTACACGTAAACAAGATAAATTCAACAATAAATTAATAATCTCTTTGCAGCATTGAACTGCACCACAAAGTTAGTCAATATTGTGCTGTTATCCAATGATTCTTTCTTATAGTTTTGCTTTTGACTATCAGTTTTTTATCTATCTACTGATATAGTATATAATAGTATAAAGTAGCTTTCTCCCTACTGAAAAAGTATTCATATATTGTATTGACATTGCATAATATAGTATCGGTATAAAAATCAGTAGTAGGTATATAAAGCTATATCTTCTTAAAAATCTACCTGCTGAAAAATCTACTCTTATTGTTTTGTGTTCTCTGCATCTATAAATATGCTTGTGAAACACATAGTTTTGTAGTTAATAAGATGTTTGTTCAGAACTGAAAAAGCCAACTTATCCGTTGTTTGAAGTATATACTTCAAATGGGTAGGTTGGCTTTTTGTCTGTCAAGTAGTGGTCTGCTATTGTTTTACACAATCTCTTGTATCATCAACGGTTTGATTGTCATCGTTCAAAAGTTTTATAATAAGTTTGGTATCTGATACAGATTTAACTCTTATATACCACGGCTCATTATCGTAGGTATCACTTTCTTCATCATATCCATAGCACATCAGCGTATTGTTTTTAGAATCAAAAGTGTATTTGTACTTCTCAACATAGTAAACTGTTGAGGGTTGGTTGGCAAAGTAGCAATAGCCTTTCTCGACAATAAAGTAGGGACAATCGTCTGTATAGGCATCATACCATACGCCTTGTAACAGTTCTTGTGTTGATTTACCACCGTTACTTTCTTCATCATTATCACTACTGCAAGAAGCAAAGTTCACACACATTACTATGGCTAATAAAGCCATTCCAATAAATCTAAATGTTTTCATTTCGTTTGATTTTGAAATAGTTATTCTGATTGTACTAATTCAAATTTTCTGTCTTTTAGTTGGTAGATATGCCTAATAGCGTTGTTCCATCCATTAGAGCCAAAAACAGTAATAGTCTTGTTCTCTGAATCAAACTTACATTGTCCGTTTTCCAACTCTGTAAATGGTACTTCTGTTTTCTGTATAAAGTAACCGTATGGGCTGACGTCGTACACATCATAAGCATTGGAATCCCTTGAACCACTTTTATAGCGGTTGATAATGAACTCCTCTTCTCCGTCAAAATCAACATCAGAAAAGAAGAAAGGAGAATCATCCGAAAGGTATTCTTCGCTCTTTAATTTAGCCGTATAATCCAACTCTATAACTGTGTTGTGCGGATATGTGTTACCCTTATCATACAGAATCTTATCAGTCCATTTCTCCGCAAAGTAGTAGTATTGTACTCCTTGTTTCTCTAAACAGAATAGAGCATTACCTACCTCACCATATTGCAACCACATAACCTTTACTGTATATCCGTTTATAGGCTGTTTGTATTTTATGTATATATGTGGCTGATTAAAGCACTCAAATTCTTGCGGAACAGATGTCTTGTCTGTTTTGCAAGCCGCTAAACTAAGTAGCCCAATAATGATAAATAGCAATCTTCTCATTATCTTTCATTCATAATATCAACAATCTGCCTAAAAACATCACCTGCCATCAGTCCACCGCTTGCAGGTAATTCTGTCTTATTAATGGTAACGATAACACTGTATTTCGGATTATCGGCAGGGAAGTAACCGCAAAATTCTACCGCATATTCACCGTTCGGAAGTTGAATTGTTCCCGTTGCTCCAGCTACTTTAACTTTATCTGATTGGGCAGGTTTAGCTAATCCATTAGAAACAGAGTATTCCAATGCTTCTTTTATGGCAGTCTTACTTTTAGCTATGTAATTAAAGAAAGTCAAGTTCTGTAATGGAGTGGTGAGAATGCCATATCCCAAAGGATTATAAACAAGACTTGTGTCTTTCACTTGATAACCATACTTTGCAAGTGCTTCCGAAAAGGCTTGTTCATTCTCAAATACTTTTTTTACTATTTTGTAATTGGCGATATTGGATGCTACTCCAAAGCCTTGTTCCACTGTGATTTTTCCATATCCACCCCTATGCCAATTATGGTCGCACAATGTATCTTTACCAATAGCTAAGACACCATCTGCAACATCTATCGAATCGGATAGTTTGACTGCCTTTGTTTCCAATACTGCCAAAAGTGAAGCGATACGCACTAATCCCGATTCTTGCAGAATAGAATCAGAACCAACAGAAACTTTAATTTCTCCCGTCCGTACTTCCATTATAATAACTTGCCCTACCGTAGCATTAAGTTCGGATAGCTTGTTTTGCAGGATAGAATCAACACTTACTTGTAAAGTGCTGTCTATGGTAGAAACTTGTTCCGCTTTTTGTTTGGTGCAGGCTATAAATGTAGCTATGCTAATTAAAAGGATAACAGTATTTTTCATGGTAGTTTATGTAAATGGAAATATCATTCATTACTCTTATAAAAGCAATATGCCATTATTACAATATTTATAATATTGTATAAAATAGTTAGGATAACAGCGACACTATCCCACATGCTTTCCCAATGATTAGCCATAAGTGCAAGAAATCCAGTGACAAATAGAATTGTACATGCCCCGTCCATATCACGCCCATTTTTTATTCCTACTCTTATTTCAGCTATAATCGCGGAAATACAAGCTATTCCAGAGTATGTGTATATTCTATAATTACTAATTTCCACTAATGTACAAGATGACATATCAACCCATGAACATACAATATTCCAAGCAATAAGCCCGACTATAAAATAAATGATAGCTGCAATAATCAGACATACAATATATTTGAGAATATCCATAATTATCAAGATGTTATTTGCTATTAATCCGCTTATAAACAAGTATAACGGTTTGTCCTCTAAAAGTTCCTCCTATGGTAATTCTACTTAATACACCATTCACTCTATTAGAAACGATTACCACTCCACTTTCACCAAAGCCTTTGTATTCGTAACCATCTTTAGATATTAGAGTAACGGTCTCATTTTTATAAGTTACAGTAGCTTTAGATTCACTAATAAGATGGGCTGTAATATTTGAAGCACTTACAGTCGTCACTTTCTCATTGTCAATAACTGCATAATCAAACTTGTATTCATCAGCATATAGATTGATACTGAATGCGATTAATATGAATGCTAAGAATTTGAATTTCATACATACTTCTATTTAATGTGAACACATAGATACTAAAACCAATAATCCAACAATAGTAGCAATTATTGACATACATCCAGTTTTATTCAGTTCCTTGTCTTTGAATCCATTCTCCAAGCCGTTTTTAATAAAAATACATGCAAAGAATCCTCCTGCGATAATACCCAAAAGTACCCATAAGGACATTCCAAAATTAGAAGTTCCACCGTTATCCCATCTACCACGATTACCAATGTCTGCAAATAGATAAGTAGTATTGAGGAATAGCACGATAAAAAACAACACGCATTTATTTAACTGCTTCATACTTAGCTACTTTAATTATATATTATTGAGGTTTGAATCATATTGGGCTGTTATCTAAGCTATCTTTTCTCTAACTCCATTGAAGCCATCCTCATGCGTGACAAAGTTTCAGAATCTATTCCTGCTCTAAAATCTGTTTCGCTTATCACATTCCCATCTTTATCATAATAGGTACGTTGTTGTAATGTGCTATATGTAACCATTTCCCCATTTTCATAATACATCTTTAAGCAAACAAGAATGCCATTGTTTACTTCTATGGATAGAGTTTTTCCATCGCTTGACCATGCTGTTCCATCGAAAGCGTTACCTTTTTTGTCATGTACGAACACATTGAATATATTTCCCGATTTTCTGTCTTTATCTTCCGTAAAGTCTAATTCATATAGATAGGTTTTACCTATTCCACATGAAACGAAAAACAGTAGAAGTCCTAATAAATATTTTTTCATAACCGTATAGTTCGATTGTTAATCTGAATATCTTCTGTTTACTATAGCCTTAGCAATCTCATTGAAATATGTGGCAACTTCTTTATTGGCATAAAAAGCCCGATACTTCTTTTGTTTGCGTACACTTAAAGCTCTGTACTCCGCACCACTTATCCTATTTCCTTTGTTGTCATACCAATAATCATCATTGTCAGCATTTCCTAACTCTCCTTTAGAATCATATATTGTTCCAAAATCATCTGCGGATAGTCTGTCTTTTTTCAGTGCATCCATATATTTCCCATACGCATTTCTAAATTCCTCACATTTATATTCATTCCAATTTTTACTTGCGATATAAGATTGAACATTATTCCCTAAATTATGTATATACAGTTCTTTGTCTATTCTCCGTTCACCATATTTATAGGAAAAACTGCCTTGAAAATTTTGGTTTATGGATAATGCAACATCATTACTTTCTGTATTTGTCCCATATATGGTGACAAAGCATAGAGAAAACAAAATCAGAATAAAAGTTCTCATAATCTCAACAATTAGTAATTAAAGTAAATAGTACCCAAAGCCGTATGCTCTACTTTCCATTCAAAATTATTCACTATAATTTCCTTGTCTAACAAAGCATTGACCCTAACGGCTCTGTTGTTACAGTCTCTCCAACTTTCTCTATATAAAGAACGGTCTAATACTGCCCTAACATAGATTTCAGTTTCTCCCGAATAGGATTCCCCGAAATTGATTTTAATTTTCGTTCTTTTAAAATTCTGTGAACTTGTATCAAAAAAATATGCTCCTATTGTCTGATAGTTTTGTGTGGTGGAACGATTAGGAGTAGAATATGAAGGCACATTCGGGAAATACTCATTACTATTACCTTGGTTATGTTCGTTGCTACTGTTGTTATTACTTTTGCCAACTATTACGGGTTTGTATTCAACTAATGGAAGTTGTGAATAAGCAACTGTTGGCAATACTGTAAAAGCTAAAATTGAAATAATCTTCTTCATTGCTCACTAATATTGTACTTCCCAATTCCCCGAAGAAGCGAATAAAAAAATAAGGTGTGGGAACTTATCATCCTTATCCATTGGTGGGCTTCTCGCATTGCCTCGTAGCGGATAAAGACAATAGCCCACACCAAAGGATATGTAGAAAGCCAATAATGGCTATACATACCAAAGATGTGGTGCTACCGTCCATTATCTTTGCTACAGGAAAATTTTGCGAGAATTTACCAATAAAGATAATTTCAATAACACCTTTTCGTTAAATATGTCCTTTCAGTGTCTTAACGCATTAAGACTACTGGAATTGTTGCAAAGTTAGCGAAAAGTTTTGAATAGCTAAAGATAAAACGCTGATAAATGCAGTTCTAAATGTTCTAAAGCATATCTTTAGTAAGTAATTAGAGAAGTATTCAGCTTCTTTTCTTTGTAATAGCATAAGCAGGTACTTTTTTTGAATGGGGACTATAAGAAGATTTCTTCCCGAAAAAAGTACCCGTAGTTTCTGCGGATTGAAAGATGTAGTTCTATTAGAGATTATAAGGTATATGGGTTTGTTGCCTAACTAAGTAATGAATGAAAGAAGTATCTAATCTTCATAATGGATATAAAAAAAGTCCGCAAATACTGCGAACTATTTAATAATCAGTCTGCTATTTGCCTTTTTCAATAGCCTCTTTTAATTCATTAAAGCTGTCAAAGTAGAAGAAATATCCACCTTCCGAGGTTGGTACTCTAAAATATCTTTCATTTGCGTTTTTTGAAACTGCGTAAACAATATCTTTATATTTCAATTTAAGAATGATAGTTCCTAAAATTTTGGTAATGAATAATTCACCCACTTCTCCAGTTAGAGACATATAGCCATTGCTTGCCATTCTCCATAATCCAACATTGCCTAAAGAGAACATACCTTCCATATCTATTGTGTTTTTAGTTAATTAGACCACAAAATTAGTGATTCATTTGCAATTATAGCGGTATCTGTGAGGATAAATTTGCCCAATCACTCAATACAGATGGGACAATGCAGGTAGTTTTTGTTAATCTTATAGATAAAGATTAGTTTCGGGTATTTGCCCAATAAGAATAGAGTAACGGGACAAAGCCAAAGTTCTTCACCAAAATTTCCGCTTGGGTCTTTATAGAAAGCACCACCCGTTAAAGTGGAACTTACCTTATATAATCTAACTCCGCAATAAAACTTATCTTCCCATTCTTTAGCAATTCTGATAGTAGCCACAATCTCATTTTCTCCACGAGAGTAATATTCAAGATAGTTGGATGCACCACCAACCATGAGCGTATGTTCAAACAGTTCTTTGGGAAAGCCCGGAACATTACAGTACCATTTGCGCCCTATCTTGGTAAATGATACCTCATAATTTCCATTGCCCACCATTGCATGATATAGTGCCTTTGCAAGAACGAGTATAGCTCTTATATAGGCAGAGCTTTTCTTACATACGGACACACTTTTCTTGAAGTAAGTTTTAAGATTACTCATAGCTGATAAATTTTAAATGATTAAATAAATGGGATTTTGTAAACGGACACTGCAAAGCTATGTGTTTAATTTGAATTATCAAAATAAACTGTATTTCAATACTTTGCATATGTTTGCATAATTCAGAAATTATTTTATGGAATAGCTAAATAATCAGTAGATTAGTATGGCATATAAGTAGTTCCCCAAAATTGCACATACCATAAACTACAAGCCATATCATGGCTTTTTAAAAAGATAATTTTCTTACGCTTGCATTAATGTAGGGCTAATTACGTTATCGCAATCTGTTTGGCTTGGAACTATGCCCTATCAGATTTAGATATAACCATTATTTGTAGTTTCTCTTACATTGCAGTTTTTGAAAGTTACTGTATATTAGAGAACGGGACAAAATTCTCTATTTCTGAAAAAGGTATGATAACAACAGAAATTTCAAACTTTGTCCCATTCCAATAAAAAAGTGTAACTAAGATTGCGCATAAATAAAGATGGATAAAATCAGTATCAGCAAAAAAGGATTGATAATACCAATCATTATCAGTAGTAGAACTACCAATGTACCCCATAAAATCAATTTTCCATTATCTTCCATTTTGTAGTATTTTTAAGTGAATAAAAAAGAAAGGACACCTAAATAAATAGATGTCCTCTCATTACATTATATAAAAGGCAAGTAACAATCATCCAATACCCCACTGTCAATAATCTTTCTGCAAAGTTCATGTGAGGCTTGATTTCTAAGGTCTGTTCTGTACCCCTTATCACCAACCATTTTAATGATTGCCACAATGGTTTTCATTAATTCCTGCTGTAATGTACGGTGATAATATCTTGTACTTTCAGCAAATTTTTGAGGATTCCAACTCATATCATTCAAAGCTCTTTCCAATTCTTTTGCAGCCTTATATTCACGGCTTTCTTGTAATTCCATATCTCATTATTTAAAAGGTTTGTAAAATAGATAAGAAAGGACACCTAATAAATAGATGTCCTCTCATTAATTAGTCAATAAACCATTTGTAATGCTCATCCCCATGCAAGGCTGCATTAATTCCAACTGCCATTTCAGTAGCATTTAAAGAGCGGTCTAAGAATGAATCAATATATGAACTTTTATTTGCTCCAGTGAGCAAATTATAAAATTTCCACATATTCAAGTCATTTCCAAAGCTGCCAAAGTTCTCATCATTAATGTAGGCTTTTGCAACACTGTTTATTTGTGTATCAGTAAGCAACATTCTTGGCAGTCTCTTTTGGTAGCCATTGGGCAAACACTGATAAAGTCTCATTTTACCCAATATTTGGCAGAATTGATGCTCACTCATTGAAGTATTGCCCAACTTTTGCATCAAATGCAGATGTTTGGCAGGATTGTAGTTGTTGAACAGTTCCAAGGCAGAACGGTAAAGTTCACTTGTATTGCTCACTCTTAAATCATCCTTGTAACCGTCTGTAAAGATGCACATATTGCAACATACTTGGTTCTTAAAGCCAATAGCCAATCTAAACAACTCTGGAACTTTCTTTGAATACAGATTCATTTGATTATAGGCTCTGACCCCTACTATTGAAAGGTTCAACTTGTTTCCCTCAACCGTTTCATAGATTGTGGGAATGTCAATACTGAAAGCTGCCCTCTCATAGTAGATTGTTTTGTCTGATTCCAACAACTGATTGGCAGGTTTGTGGATAGCTTCGGGAATACGACCCTTAATCACATGAGAGACACGAATATCGGGTGTTCCAATAGTCTCACCATTGTAATAGGAGTTTGCAGCTTCCCAAACTGTTTCAATAAATGCAGCATGGTTTACTGTAAGCTCATTGTCTTTTGCAAAAACGGGAGTAATGCAGTCATTTTTCAAATGTTGCAAGGTAGCTTCTTGGGTGTTTGCCTCAATGAAATGATTTACCCTTTTAGGTGTTGCAGTTTCTTCAATAATGGTTGCTTCTTCTGCAAACTCACCTAAATTCATTCTCTCTTTGTTCTCTGTTGGCATGATAACTAAATTTCTCATATTGATAAAAGTTTAAATGATTAATAATTCTTTTTTATATCAATATACAGAGGGGGACTAAGGGGGTAGTACACTGTAAAGGCAGACACTCTTATATATTTAAGGTTACTGATTGAATGGGGAGGGGGGCTTTCTGTATAAAGTACCTTATAATATTTGCTCTCTTGACTTTTAGCAAAACTGAATATAGGTGATTCTTTAGTTAGGTAGTCTTTTTAATGGTATTAGCTGTATGTGGTATATTATAAAGTATAGGCTATATAACTCTTCCTAACGTGGAAATATTCGGAAAATCGGAATCGGGGAAAATGTGGGACTGTGGTTCTGCGCCAAAAATAAAAGCCGCAAGAATTTCCTGCGACTGTATATTATTAGTTAGTACGAAAATTACTCTGTTTCATTAGTTATTAAGGTTGATAGGGACATTTTACTTAATTTCTGTATCGGGTATAGAAAGGCAAGAAAATGAGATTTTGTCCCATTTAGCTAAACTAATTCCGAATTTAATTGATAGCCTCTTATATTACCCGATTTAAATGGATTTGCTTGATAATAGAGACCGATAAGTTTCGGTTCTATATTTTCTTCGGGGTGTATGTTCAATCTCTCATATATTCTCGTTAATTCATTAACTATTTTCTCATTGGAATATCTGTTACCAACCTTGAATATATTCTTAACCAGTCTGATAACTTTATTCCCCTTACGTTGTGTCAGAATCATTTCTTCTTTGATTTTCTTTTTGGAATAGTTAAGTTCTTCTATCCTCTCTTTGCCCAAAGTCTCAAACGCTTCCACAATGAACGGGTCAATCTTCCGCATATCATTAATGAAATCTAAGGCGTATTCCGAGTAGGGAGTTTCCATTTCACTAAGAAGTTGTACCATTTTTCTGTGTTTGTCCTTTACCGAGCGTGTAGTCTTGGCAATCTTTAATTTCTCGTCATTCTCGTTATATTCGCAATTCTCAAATGTGGGATTGAAGAAATGGCAGTCATTGTACCAGTTCTTTATTTCTTGTCTTGATTGGTATCTGTTGTTCACCAATACGGAATTAATCTCATTGTCTATGGCAAACCAGTTCTTTGTAAAGTCCGAATATAGGAATTTACGGAACGGCATGGTTTCAAGAACTGCACCGAAAGCGAATCTGCTTTCTCTGTTATCCGCACTTTTGTATAAGGTTTGTATCGTGTTATAGGCAAATTCATGTGCCGAAATTTCCCATTCTATCTGTTCCCTGTCTTTGGTTATGATTTCGGGATTCACCCGATAGATATGTGTTGCCGATTTTATACCGTTACGGAATCTTCCGCAAATCTGTATGCAGTCCGTATCTATGTCAAGTATGGTATATTCGGAATTATAAGGGTCTGTAACCATTACCAAATCGGGCTGATAAGGCAAATCCAAGTCGAATGCCGTAAAGAATCTGCCAGTGAAGAAGTTATATTTCTTCATGGTATCTGCGTTCCAATCATTATAAGCATTATCAAAGGAGTATTCATTTTTCAGTTTCAAACGGCTTTTTGGCGCACAGTAAACGGTAGAATCCTCCAATATGCCGAACTGTTTCATTATGGAGTAAATCATTACCACGGAATTGACGAAAAAGCAGACTGTTTCCTCTGTGTGATTGCCTAAATATTCACTTATTGCCTTGTATATATTATAAGTATGTGTAACCGCAATTTCTTGTCTGTAATCATAATCGGCACTTACTTCCACTGTTTCAAACTCTTTAAATCTTGGGTCACTGAATCCGATAGGAGTGGCGGAAACAAGAGCCTTGCTTTTGAAACGAAAAAAGTCATTCATGGGCAGCACTATGTCCGTTCTGTAATCCACATCCTTGATTAATTGGTGGCATTCATCCATCAGCAGGAAGAAATGATTATAAATGTCAATACCACTGCAAGCGTTTTTCACTTTTCCAAAACTTTCGGGAGTAGTCATTATCTTATGTAGTCTGTTATTAGTCAGATAATTGCGAATCTTATCTGTTGTGACATCTTCATAAACGCCTAACAGATTGCTGTATTTTCCGCACTTGCTTTTGATGACGGGTACATTGGGAACTACGATAATGGAATTTCTTTGGGTTTCAAGCTCCAAAGTGGTAGCACCACAGCCGGGTATTCTTTTGGAAAGTATGCAGTTTGACGGAATCTCACTCATTACGTCAGACAGGTATTGACCTTTATGTAGAGTAATCATAATCCTTTGCTGTTTAGATAATCTATAAATTCATCGCTTCTCCTTATGCTGAAAAAGAGTTTTCCGAAACGGAACAGCCCTCTAAGTCTTATATAGGCTTCGGTTTCCCGTAAAAAAGGGATTCTTGCAATATTGTATTTCTGTTCTATTAGTTCTTTTACCACATCCTCTTGGAACTCGCTGCATAGCTTGGATAGTCTGGACGGGAATACTCCAAAATCCTCATAATCTCCCGTTTGCAGATAATTAAGAATCCACTGCCAGCCTTGTGCGTTGAGTTGGTATCTTATACTCGTTACTCCTTGACTGCTAATCCATGCTTCACCGTTCACTTGGATATAAAGCTGCTTGTGTTGTTTCATTAGTAGCTTCACTTGTCTGTGTGCAGCTTCATTATTATATGTTTGGGCAAACTGTATCTGTTTCATTTTCTCTGTTCCGATTAAAAAGAAAGCCGAGAGAGATTGTTCCCTCGACTTCCTTCCAAGCTGATTGTTTAGGCTACTTCATTCTGTTTGGGAACTTGTTGTTTGGCTTCCGCTTCTGATTTCTTCATCCATTCGGGTTTGCAGGCTTCACAGATAAGGCTGTTCACTTCATCCGTTGCTTTCATGCAGAACTTTACATTCCCGTTGAATGTGGAAGAAAATCTCACGCAACGGTAACGCTCGCCGCTGTTGTTGTACCAGTCCGCTTCAATATAGCCCCTCATAGTGGAGTTCATGTACTGCTTGAACAGTTCCATTACCAAGTTTTCACCCTCTTGGGCAATTTCGACCTCATGTTCCTCTGCTTTGTAGTCGTGCAAGCCGTTTATCATTTTAGCCATGCCGAAATGTATTGCCGAAATAAGGTCTGCATCTCCTGCACCCTCAAAATGTTGTGTCATGCCAGTAGCATAAACGACTGTGACCGATATAATCAGTTCTCCTTTTGAGGATTGTTTGAAACGCATATCCGTTCTGACGGGAAACATGAGGAATGCTTCTTTCAGTTCCTGCACGAATGCTGCACTTACTTTAGTGTTTTCTACTATGTTTTCTACTTCACTATTTAATGCTTCTGCAAATTTTAAATTTTTCATAATTCCTAATTTTAGATATTTTACATATTAATTATTAAGTCATTAAAGAACTACTAAAGCTATGCGCACTTACTTATTTGTTCCCTTTTGACATTGCAAAATTAGGGCAGAAATAAGGGGTAACAAAGCATTTTGCCTAATGCCCATGTGTGTAGAAAACGTGCCCATTCCAGTACGCAAAAAAAATGCGTACCGAAAAGAACAACCCTTTCAGTACGCATTTCTGCTATGTTTTTATGTATGTCGTTTATGAAACTACGTTGTAGTTATTAGCTATGACAGACGGAAATTTCTCGTTCTTGTATCTTCTAAGGAGATTGGATAACATTCTGTTCTTGTTACCCTCCGAATCGTATTCTTCATTATATCTTTTGCCATCATAGCCCACTGTATAGATAAGCCTTGAAACAAGCATCATCTTGTCTTTAGATACCTTTACTTTTTTATCGGGTATGGTGGTAGCCTTTCTTCTTTCAATAAAAGACAGAAACATATCCGTAAATTTCCACTTCTTATAAGATATGTCAAGACTGAACTTGTCCGTAAAGCTGATTTTTGACGATAAGTCATTTCTGATAAAGCCCTCCAAACCTATGTCCTTTAATTGTTTAATCATGGTTTCTCTATCTTGCTCACTATGTATAATATCGCTGTATGTATTGACAAAATGCTGCAAGGCTGCTTGAATGATTCTGATTGTGTCCTCCCTTTCAACGACATAGCTTTTCTTGTTATTCTTCTTTAGGGTGATACTGGTAGCTTCCGATAGGTTGGTATGAAAATAGCTAAAATCCTCCAATACGGACTTATTTAATGCAGGTGCGTTTGTACCAATATCCTCTATAAAGTCATATACGAACAGAAGTAGATACCAAAACTTGCTAACATCCAACTTATACGCTTCAATGGTATTCTGTAAATCTTCATTAGTTAGAAACTTCTCTTTGAAAGAATCATCCAGCTTTCTGTATTCTCGTTTCTTGTATTCTTCCAAAGTTCCTTTGAAAGTTTTCATTTCTTGTGTTCTCTCGTACCTTTCTTCAACGGACAAGTTTCTTTCCGCATATCTGTTGGCGAATATGGCAGGTGCAGCGGACACATCTTCATAATCGGGCAGGAAGTGATTGGCTACTTCCCACACATATTCTAATAGTGGTTCAGCAAGGTATTTGTAGCTTTCAATCCAATTAACTTTCAAATCGGGCAGTTCTTCTATTTCCATTGCTTGCTATGTTAGATAAAAACTTTTTCTTTATCTGTATTGATAAAATTCACTCTGTTATATTGCCTAAATGAGGTTAGGCTATTATGCGTTAATGAATCTAATTGTTGCATCATACAGTGGTAGCCATTTTCTTTATAATAAAAGAGCCAAAATTCTTTATTGTTATTAGTTGAGAACTTGTTATACATACAGCTTTCCTGAAAGAGTTTGTTAAAATATGTATGGTCTGTTTCTCCTAAAGAATGCCCAAAAATTGCAACTGATTTTATTCTGTCATATAATTCAGAAAAATTAAGTGCCTTATATTTTATGTTATATGCTTTACGCAAAAAAACATGCTCTTTTTTTATTCCAGCATTATCTTCAACTCCAAATATTATATCGTTATTAGATGCTTCTCCATGAACTTTTATTAATCTATTATCTATATCCTCGTCAGATAGCCCACATTGCTTTAATATCAGCCTTGTTGATGCAGTATAATTAAAATCTAAAATAATATTGTTTTTTGTTGAAGACAAATTTGTAAGTACTTCATAAGCTTTAGAATTCTTATTTATACTTGAATAATCAATATTATTAATATAAACAACTAATTGTTTACATAAAGCCTCATACTCAGTTTTGAATTTTGCATTATCTTCATTTTTCGAATAAAGCTTTAACTCATTTTCTATATCAATCCAGTTTTGTAATTCAGCATTTACTTTTAAATAGATAGCTAATTGATTTTGCATATTCAGCAAGATTTGAAATTCATCACTATTCACAAAGTCCATATAGCTTGTGGATAAACCTAAACTTAAATCAAATCCATTTCCTATGATTAGAGCTGATTGGTATTTATTAAAATCAATATTTCTCATTTTGTCCTTTTTTTGCAAAAATATAAAGAAAATCCCACCTGCATTGCTGCAAATGGGATTTATTTATAGATTAAAGGAGATTCCTCATGGCTTCATCCACTTGCTCATTATCGAAACTATCCAAGTATATTTGAGTGGTGGCTAAGTCTGAATGTCCCAATGCTTCACTTATCAATGCGATGTTTACTCCCGATTTCTTTAGGACGCTTGCGAATGAGTGCCGGGCGACATAGGTTGTCAAGTTGGCTTCAACTCCAAGCTGTGCGGCAAGTAGTTTTAGATTCTTATTGACCTTTCCTAATATCTTATGTATTCTGTTCTGCTTTTGTAGGGCGGTCTTGTGTATCTTGCTATCTAAAATCGGAAATAGATAGCCTTTGCTCTCCTTTGAATATTTTTCGATTATCTGCATGGCTTCTTGCGGTATTCCTATCTTGATTGGCTTTTTTGTCTTTTGACGAATATAGTGTAGCCTGCCATTTTGGATATTCTCGTTTGTCAGATTAGCTATGTCTGTGAAATTGATTCCACCGCATAGATAGCTGAACACGAATATGTCTTTGCTTAACTCCATATATTGTTGCTTTCCGATGGGCTGCACTTCTGTTGTGAATTTCAGCACGTCTGTTTTGGCAATGGCTCTCTTTTGGGTAGTGGTATCGAATTTGTTAATCTTGTAATCATCAAACGGATAATCGGACTTTCGGGCACACTTTGCTTTGATAGCTTTATTGTATGCACTACGGAGCGTGCGAAAAAGTAGGCTGATTGTAGTTTCTCTATTACCTTTGGAGCGTAGCCACTTCTCATACTTGTTAAGCCAAGCAATATCTATTTCATTAAATGGAATATCCAATTTCCCATTAGTGAAAACTTTGAGTGAATTGAATGAGCCTTTATAGATAAGACGGTTTCCACATTTATCCTCCCGTGTGTATTGCTCTATAAGTTCCTTGTAGAACATACTGACTGTTTTTAGCTCAAACTTTGTATTCTCATTATTGAGTAAAGTGGTGGTAGTGTATTCTTTTTGTTCGCTGTTTAGTTCCAACATGCGTTGTTGTAGCTCCCTTTGTTTATCCAAGATAATCTTTTGGATATATTCTTTATTAGGGCAGTTAGGCTTAGGTTTGTTTCGTGTGAAGTCCCAATATTTAGGATTGATGGATATGCCTAAACTTTGGTATTTACGCTTTCCTCCTTTAGATACTTGGAGCATCAATGGATTTTCACCATTGGATAATGTCTTAGATTTGTAGCAAACTACTGAAACACAGGCATTCATAATGAATTTTCGGTTTACATCTTGGTTTACATGCACCCTCTGAAACCACCCGAAAATAGACTTTCCGTAACCTGCTAAAAGCAGAAAACCTCGATAGCTAATCTATTAACTATCAAGGCTTTCATTATGAGCGGCAAGCGAGGTTCGAACTCGTGACCCTCAGCTTGGGAAGCTGATGCTCTACCAACTGAGCTATTGCCGCAGGTTTCGTTTCCCTTTATTCTGAAAACATCGGCAAAGGTAATGAAATCTTTTAAAAAAGAAAAAACGAAACCGCTAAAAAAATACTCTATTCTTGCCACTGCCGCAGAAATCATGTACATTTGCTTTCATAAAAACTTCAAGCAAACCAATGAGACGAATCATACTTATTACCGGTGGAGCACGTTCGGGCAAAAGTACCTATGCGGAAAAGCTGGCGCTCAGCCTCTCGCCCAACCCCGTCTACCTCGCTACGGCACGTATATGGGATGAAGAATTCCGCAAACGGGTGATACACCACCAGGAAAGGCGCGGACCGGAATGGACAAACATAGAAGAAGATAAAGAGCTGAGCCGCCACTCGCTGTCCGGACGCACCGTACTGATAGACTGCATAACGTTGTGGTGCACCAACTTCTTTTTCGACCTGGATGCCGATACAGACCGTTCCCTTGCCGCAGCCAAAGCCGAATTCGACTGCTTTACGGCACAGGATGCCACATTTATATTTGTCACCAACGAGATAGGTATGGGCGGCACATCCGAAAACGAAATACAACGGAAGTTTACGGATATGCAAGGCTGGATGAACCAGTATGTGGCTTCACGGGCAGATGAAGTGATTTTAATGGTGTCGGGGATTGCAACAAAAATTAAGTGTGAATAAGTACGGAATATAAGAATGAAGTATAAGGTATAAAATTATGAAGACATTTGATATAATAGGACCGGATGAAGCTATACGACCGGCACTGGTTGAGAAAATCAATAACCTGACCAAGCCGAAAGGGTCTTTGGGAATGCTGGAAAGCCTTGCGCTTCAGGTAGGGCTTATCCAGCAAAGCCTGACTCCCATTCTGCAACACCCTCAGAATATCATCTTTGCTGCCGATCATGGTATTGTAGAGGAAGGTGTCAGCCTCTCACCCAAAGAAATTACCTGGCAACAAATCAGTAATTTCCTTCATGGGGGTGCCGGCGTCAATTTCCTGTGCCGCCAGCACGGATTTACATTAAAGATAGTGGATGCGGGAGTAGATTATGACCTGCCTTATGAAAAAGGCATCATCAATATGAAAGTGCGCAAAGGCACACGCAACTATCTGCACGAAGCTGCAATGACCGAAACGGAAATGGAACTTTGCCTGGAACGGGGTGCGGAAGTGGTGCGCCGTTGCCGCGAAGAAGGCAGTAACATACTCAGTTTCGGGGAAATGGGAATAGGCAACACATCCTCTTCTTCCCTATGGATGAGCTGCTTCACCGGCATTCCGCTAAAAGAATGCGTCGGTGCGGGAAGCGGACTGGACGATGCAGGCATCCGCCATAAGTACGAAGTGTTGAAACAGTCGTTGGACAACTACAAAGGAGACGGTTCGCCGCGTGACATCATCCGCTACTTCGGCGGCTTGGAAATGGTTATGGCAGTAGGCGCCATGCTGCAAGCCGCCGAGCTGAAAATGATTATTCTGGTAGACGGCTTCATCATGACAAACTGTATCCTTGCCGCCGCCAAGCTGTATCCCGAAGTGCTGCATTATGCCGTATTCGGACATTGCGGAGATGAATACGGGCATAAACTTGCACTTGATTCATTAAATGCCAAACCGTTGCTGCACTTAGGATTAAGACTCGGAGAAGGCACGGGAGCTATCTGTGCATATCCCATTATAGAATCGGCTGTCCGCATGATTAATGAAATGGATAACTTCGCACACGCTTCCATCACCAAATACTTTTAAGAAGCCCCTCAAACGGCATCTTTAAGCAGAGAACCATTTTATAGATAACATATATAACTTTGTTGATAGTACCCATATTTTAATTTTATAGACAATACCTATATATAATGAACATACTGGCTGCATTTATCTTCTTCACCCGACTGCCCTTTTGGAAAATCAGGGAAGTACCCGCCGAATGTTTCAAGCATGTAGTACCCTACTGGCCGCTAACCGGCTGGCTGACGGGCGGCATCATGGCAGGCACTCTCTGGCTGACCGGACAGATACTGCCCGTATCCCTTGCCTGGATTATAGCCATCATCGCCCGCCTGCTTGTTACGGGATGCCTGCACGAAGACGGGTTAGCGGACTTTCTGGACGGGTTCGGCGGCGGCACCACCCGCGAGCGTACGCTTGCCATCATGAAAGATTCCCATATAGGAAGCTACGGAGTTATCGGACTGATATTCTATTTCCTATTGCTGTTACAGATGCGCAATCTGCCTCTGAATTTCCTTTGTATCCTTGTCTTCTGCGGCGACTGCTGGTGCAAGTTCTGCGCATCCCAACTCATTAACTGCCTGCCATACGCCCGAAAAGAAGAAGATAGCAAGGCTAAAGTCGTGTACAACCGCATGAGTTGCCAGGAATTGATATCCGCCTTCATCTGCGGATTGCTTCCTTTCGTCTTGCTCCTGCCGGTAAAGATGTGGCCTGCCACCCTCTTCCCGCTGCTCGCATTTGTACTGCTGTGCCGCCTTATGAAACACCGCCTGCAAGGATATACGGGTGATTGCTGCGGAGCGGCTTTCCTGCTTTGCGAACTGGCATTCTACATAGGCAGCCTTGTATTGGTATATGTCTATGCAGGTTTTGGAATCGATTTCCTTACGGACTTTGTCTCAGTTCCCTTTTATTTTCATTAAACATTTAATCTGAAAAATTATGGAAGTTATACTTATTCGCCACACATCCGTCGATGTACCGCCCGGCGTATGCTACGGACAAACGGATGTTCCCCTGAAACCGACATTCGAACAGGAAGCAGCCGTTACCCAAGAGAACCTGAAAGCCTTTTTGCCTTTCGACCATGTATATACCAGTCCGCTTACGCGCTGCGTACGCCTTGCCACCTATTGCGGCTATCCGGATGCAGAACGTGACAAACGGATTATGGAAATAAACTTCGGCAGTTGGGAAATGAAACCTTTCGACCGCAACGACGACCCACGCCTACAGGAGTGGTATGCCGACTATTTGAATGTAGCGGCTACGGGCGGAGAGTCGTTCGCCATGCAGTACCGGCGTGTCAGCGACTTTCTCGATGAGCTGAAAGGAAAGCCCTACCAGCGGGTGGCCGTTTTTGCCCACGGCGGCGTCCTGATTTGCGCACAGATATATGCCGGCATCATCAAACCCGAAGAGGCATTCAGCGCACTGACACCCTATGGCGGTATCGTCAGGATTACCCTTTAGCACTCAGAAGAATGAGGGAATAACGTACATGCAGGTAGCGGTAGCAACAACAATGATTACCATTATCCATTCCACACTGCGGTTGATGCGCACGGCAATCCTCATGTCTTCGGTTGTCAAAGGCCGTTCATTGTCGCCGATATAAGGTTTCCACACTTCCTCGCCAAAATAGTTGTGAGGACCACCGAAGCGGCAGTCCAATATTCCGGCAAGTGCCGCTTCCGGATAGCCGGAATTGGGACTGGCATGCTTGCTGCCGTATTTCCCCACAAAAAGCAGCAACGGGAATCTGCCGGAAACCGCCACCATGAGAAAAGTCGTCAGACGGGCGGGGATATAGTTGGCTACATCGTCCAGACGTGCCGCGAAACAGCCGAATCGACGATAGCGTTCATTCCTATACCCTATCATGGAGTCGAGTGTATTTATCATCTTATAGGCAAGCATCCCCGGCACACCCAGCAACATATACCAGAACAGCGGAGCGATTACGCCGTCGCTCAGGTTCTCTGCCAACGTCTCTAATGCCGCCGTACGTACTTCCTGCGCCGAAAGTCCGGAAGTGTCGCGCCCCACAATACGGGCTACCTGCTTCTTTCCCTCTTCCAACGAACGGTCTACAGCCTTAAACACCCCGCAGACTTCTCGCACCAGCGTAGTACCCGCAAGGCAATAAAAGATGAGCAGCACCTGCAAAGTCAAAAGCAAACCGGGAGAATAATGCGCTGCCCAACGCAGCAGGAACAATGTAAGCAGATAAACGCCTGCCACCAGTACCAACGACATGACAGCCCCTTTCAGAAAACGGGCATTCCCCTTATTCAGACGATGCTCACAGAACGAGATGGCCTTTCCGAAAGCCACCACAGGATGCGGCAGCCAGACAGGATCGCCCAACCAGTGGTCGAGCAGCCATGCCGTAAGCAGCGGCAGGTTCAGATTGAAAGCAATGCCTAAAAATATGATTATATCTTCCATAAAATGTTTATCACTCAGGTTCTACTATTACGCCGGCTCTACCCCGCCATAAATTCCTCTATCGCCGCCACCAGTCTGTCGTTCTCTTCCGGTGTCTGTGTGGCTATGCGGAAAAAGCGCTCGTCCAGCCCCGCAAAGTTGGACGCATCCCGAATAAGTATGCCATGCTCCCTGGCAAGATACTCTTTCAAGGCAGACGCCTTGCCCATGCGAAGCTGCACCAGCATAAAATGCGTCTGCGTATCCCAAACGTCCAATCCGCCTACGGCTTTGAGCGCTTTGCCCAGACGCGCCGTCTCCTGCAAATAAGCAGCCACATCCACCGGTTCGGGCACATCGTTCTCCAACAGGAAAAGTCCTGCTTCAATGGCAAGCCGGTTGACCGACCACGGCATACGGTTGGTGCGCAGCCGCTCCAGCAAACCGGAGCTGCCCGTTACATATCCAAGCCGCAAACCGGGAATCGCATACCTTTTCGTCATGGAATGCAGCAGCAGTACATTCGGATACTCCGCCGCCTCTGCCGGAGAGAAAAGCGGACACAGCGTAAAGAACTCATAAGACTGGTCTATAATAAAACAAACCTGCGGATTATGTTCAATCAATCCGCGCATATATTCTTTACCGGCCACCGTTCCCGTGGGATTGTTGGGATTGCAGAGCCACAGCATCCGCACATCGTCCGGCAGGCGATACCCGTCCTGCTCCTTCGGCAGTTGATAAAGCGAACTCACCCGGTGTCCGTGCATACGGCAGGCATCCGCATATTCGCTGAAAGTGGGTTGCAGGATAGCTGTATTCGTACCCCGGAAAGTCTGTGCAATAAGGTATATGGCCTCCGTTGCGCCATTCGTTACGCAAACAGCTCCGGACGGCAGCTGACAGCGGGAAGCTATACGGGCTTCCAACGTATAGGGTTCGGGTTCGGGGTAATTGCCTATCTCCCCGATACATTCGCAAAGATGAGCTTTCAAACGGGAAAGATTCACTTCGTTGTACACGTTGGAACTGAAATTTGCCGTTATCGGGCGGCTGTATTTATAGGAATCGTCTCCGTGTCCGTCAATCATATTCTATCCGATTTTAATTGTTGTCCGTCAATATCTTGTAAATAAGCGGCAGGTTGACATGCTGCCGCACATGGTCGGCGAGTTTGTCGTACTGCTCTTCCTTAAACTGCCGGTAGTTGAACGTTTCCGCTGCTTCCGACAATTTACCGGCAAACGGTTCGAGCAGGAAGTCGATAAACTCCGGATTGTCGAGAATGCCGTGAATGTAAGTCCCCATGCACGTACGGTCCACGATATACCCGTCACATTGCCCGCTTTCCAACCGGTTCAGCGGAGAAGCGGACGCTCCCTCCACCGGTACGGTACTACCCATGTGAATCTCGTAGCCTTTTAGCTGAAAATGGGACGCTGAAGGTTGGTTGTTGAAATTTGAGGGGGAAGAGTTACCTTGCGGAACAACGGTACGGCAGCTTTCAAGAAGTTGGAAGTTCACCTGCCGCGTCACCTTTTCTCCCGTCATTCGTGTACTTACGGGCAGCAGTCCAAGACCGGGCAACCGTTCTATCTCCCCTTCCACGTGGTCGGGGTCGAGCACTTCCTGCCCCATCAACTGATAGCCGCCGCAGATGCCCAACACGGCAGTTCCCTCACGATGGGCGCGGATGACGGCTTGCGCCACTCCGTTGCGGCGCAATTCATAGAGGTCGGCAAGGGTACTCTTGCTGCCGGGCAGGATGATGATATCCGCCTTCGCCAGTTCGTCGGTGTTGTTGGTATAGAAAAGATGCACGCGCGGGTCACGTTCCAGCACATTGAAATCCGTGAAGTTGCTGAGGTGGCGCAGCAGAACCACAGCTATATTCACCTTACCCTGCTCCGCCTGCAATGATTTGGTGGCAAGGGCAAGCGAATCCTCTTCCTCAATATAGATATCCTTATAATAAGGAACCACCCCAACCACCGGAATTCCGCAAAGCTCTTCCAGCATTTTGACGCCAGACTCGAAGAGACGTATATCTCCCCGGAATTTATTGATAAGAATACCTTTTACATGCTTGCGTTCTTCGGGAGTAAGCAGCATTACCGAACCGTACACACTGGCAAAGACCCCGCCACGGTCTATATCCGCTACCAGAATCACGTCCGCACCGGCATACATTGCCATCGGCAGATTCACGAGGTCTACCTCGCGCAGGTTGATTTCGGAGATGCTGCCCGCACCTTCCAATACGATGGGATTATATTTCTGCGCAAGGCGGTCATACGCCGCACATACTTCCCTGCGCAACTCCTCGCGTCCTTCCTTGCGGAAATAGTCGTATGCACCACGACTGCCGATAGGCTTACCGTTCAATACCACTTGCGAAGTCCGGTCCGACTGGGGTTTCAGCAGTAACGGATTCATGTCCGTATGGCACGGCACTCCGGCGGCTTCCGCCTGCACGGCCTGTGCACGTCCTATCTCCAGTCCTTCGGGAGTGGCATACGAGTTAAGCGCCATATTCTGCGCTTTGAAGGGAGCAGGCCGGTATCCGTCCTGCCTGAAAATGCGGCAAAAGGCAGCGGCTATAATGCTCTTGCCCACATCGCTACCGGTTCCGGCAAACATCAAAGGGTGAAGTTTTTTCATTTGTCGAGCTAATATACGGCATCCGGCACGGTCTGTTTTACCGTTCTCCGTTTGCGGTATCGATTCTGTCATAAAAATATGTCTGGGGCGATGATAGGCATCCAGCACCGTCTGCAACTTACTCTCCAGTTCTCTTACATCCACCTGTCCGGCAATCAGCAAGGTAAGCGCCTGCCCCAAACGCGGGTCGGGAACAGAAGTAACTACAAACGGTACAGGGATAAACGGCCGTAGTCTTTTCTCCATTTCCTCTGCCTGTATCTTGATTCCGCCGCTATTGATAACGTTATCTTTCCGGCCTGCAATGGTAAAACTTCCATCGGGATAGAGGCAGGCAATGTCATTGGTCTGCAAGACCTCCCCGCAAATCAGCGGAGCTTTAATAACCAGCGTACTTTCAGCGGATAAGGACAGTTCGACCGAGGGAAAAGGATAATAATGCTTGGAAGCGGTCTCTCCATTCAGACGGCGCAATGCGATATGGGACAACGTTTCCGTCATGCCGTACGTAGAATAGACCGCCGTGGGAAGAGCGCTTATTTCCGCCTCCAGACTGTCGTCCACCGCTCCGCCGCCGATAATCAGAATATCCGTCTGCTCCAACCGCTCCTTTTCTTCGGGAACACGGAGCGTGTTATAAACCTGCAAAGGAACCATCGCCGCAAATCTCAGCGGCTCTTCTATATCCGAAAGAGGATGGCCGGAAGCAGGACGCACTATCAGATTCAGCCCCGCAACCAAAGAACGCACCACCACCATCATAGCCCCTATATAACGAAGGTTCATACACAGCAAAGCGGTATCTCCCGCTTGCAAGTTCAGAAACTCGCAAGTGAGGCGGGCGCTCTGCATCATCCGGTCTTTGCGCACCACCAGCTCTTTCGGCGTGCCTGTGGAGCCCGACGTATGGACGGTGATAACCGGAGAGGCATCGAACCACTTCTCCAGAAAAAGATACAAATCCCACAAGGCGGGCGGGCAGTTTTCCGCTCCCTCCGCCACCAACCGGGATATATCCCCGGCCGTATACTCCTTTCCTTGCAGCAGCAAACGCTGTCGTTGTCGGTCGAATATCATCGGATACCTTTAAATATCATCATTACAAAACCATAAACAATCTTTCCTCACTTCAAGAGGCATTTCCACGTTGTCCGTAAAAAGCAGTCCCGTACCCAGCCCCTGAGGCAGCGGATTATCGAAGGTGGCACACCATTGGGCTATTGCATTCAGGCCGATATTCGACTCCAGAGCCGAAGTAATCCACCAGCCGATATGCCGTTTTTCCGCTTCGGCAATCCACTCGTTGCCACCGCATATCCCGCCGTGCAAAGAAGGTTTGAGAAC
Source organism: Bacteroides sp. 2201st1_D9_2201SCRN_220225 (assembly GCF_040928965.1). Classification (NCBI taxonomy): domain Bacteria; kingdom Pseudomonadati; phylum Bacteroidota; class Bacteroidia; order Bacteroidales; family Bacteroidaceae; genus Bacteroides; species Bacteroides sp. 2201st1_D9_2201SCRN_220225. The sequence goes on from NZ_JBCODG010000042.1 coordinate 23,795, forward strand.
AATATACTGCGGATTGATTGCCGAAAGCAGCTTCCGCTTCCCTTCCGGCGTATTGCAGCCTATCAGTTCTTCATCCAAGGCTATCGGCAGCGGAGAGTCGGCAGCAAGACGCGCCATTTCCTCCCACTGCCCCGCACGGATAGGCTGTTCAATGGAGTGCAGCTCCAGTTCGGACAGGCGTTTCAGTTTCTCCATCGCATCAGCCGGAGAGAAAGCGCCGTTGGCATCCACACGCAACTCTATCTCCCTGGAAGAGAAATGTGCACGAATATGGCGAAGCAGAGCCAACTCATCCTCAAAGCCGATAGCACCAATTTTCAGTTTGATGCAACGGAAACCGGCTGCCATTTTCTCCTCTATCCGGGAGAGCATCGTGTCAAAGTTGCCCATCCAGATAAGCCCGTTTATCGGAATCCCCGCCTTTCCTTGCGAGAAGTCCGTATCGTACAATGCCCAACTGCCCGTCAGGAGATGACGGAGCGCCGTTTCCAATCCGAACAGGATGGACGGATAGTCGCGCAAGACATCCGCATCCAGTTCTCCCCCGCACTGTTCCAGCCGCCGGCAAGCCCCGGCAAGTATATTCTCGTAATCGGGAAGGTCGTCACAGCTCAATGCAGGCAGCGGAGCGCACTCTCCTATTCCCGTCCTGCCCGGATAGTCGGGAGAGGTCAGATGAAGATACCACACTTTCCGGGTCGTATACACCCCGCGGGAAGTCCCCGCCGGCTGCTTGAAATGCAGCAACCGGGGGATAATCTCTATCTTGCAGTCCATTACGGGTGTCAGGGGAATTTGGGATACTGCTTGAAGTTAGGCTTGCGTTTCTCCAGAAATGCGTTCTTACCTTCCTGGGCTTCATCCGTCAGATAATAGAGCAAGGTAGCGTCGCCTGCCAGTTCCTGAATGCCCGACTGTCCGTCCAGTTCCGCATTCAGCCCCGCCTTAATCATGCGCAAAGCCAGCGGACTGAGCTGCATCATCTCTTCCGCCCATTGCACATACTCGTCTTCCAGTTGCTCCAAAGGCACTACCTTGTTGACCAATCCCATTTCCAACGCTTCCTGCGCATTGTATTTCCGGCAAAGGAACCAGATTTCACGCGCTTTCTTCTGACCTACCACACGAGCCAGGTAAGATGCGCCGAATCCGGCATCGAAACTTCCCACACGGGGACCTGTCTGGCCGAAGATAGCGTTCTCGGAAGCGATGGACAAGTCGCACACCACATGCAGCACGTGTCCGCCACCGATGGCAAAACCGTTTACGGCGGCAATCACGGGTTTCGGGATGCTGCGGATTTGCTTCTGCACGTCCAATACGCTCAAACGGGGAACGCCGTCCTTACCGATATACCCGCCGCGTCCTTTCACATTCTGGTCGCCTCCGGAGCAGAAAGCCTTGTCGCCCGCTCCGGTAATGACAATCACATCAATATCCGCTTCCTCACGGCAGATGCGCAAGGCATCGCTCATTTCGGCGGTAGTGGTCGGAGTAAACGCATTGCGGTAGCGTTCGCGGTTGATGGTGATACGGGCAATTCCGTTATAGTATTCAAAAAGAATATCTTCATATTCCCGGATGGTTGTCCATTCTCTTTTTGTCTGCATAATCTGTATTCTATTTTAATTGATGATAATAATTCTTCAACATACGGGTGTCTTCGTCCTTGTCGGTAAACACTTCCAGCAAGATGGGGCGCTCCGCCGCCTCCGAACTGGTGAAGGACCTCATAGCCTCAGCCAACTGTCCGCCGTTCTCCGCACGCAGGTAAAGGAATCCCCGCTCTTCCGCCCAGCCTTTGGCCGAAGTCTTGTGAACCGCTGTGATAAACTTATGCGAAGACTCCGACATGTCGAGTCCCGGCAATGTATGAAAGATTTCTCCGCCGCCGTTATTCAGTAAAAGGATGCGCAGGTTGGGACCGATATTGGCATTCCACAACGCATTCATATCGTAAAAGAAGCTCAAATCTCCGATAGCAACGAAGTTCAGCTTGTCAGACGCCGCCGCATACCCCACAGCCGTGGAAAGCGAACCTTCGATGCCGCTGGTTCCCCGGTTGCAGCAAACCTCTACGGTGGGCGAAACGGCATACAACTGGGCATAACGCACCACCGAACTGTTTGCCAGATGCAGTACCGATGCTTCCGGCAAGGACTTTATCAACGCCCCCACTGCCGCCATCTCCGAATAAGCGAACTCCGGTTCGGGAACAGCCTTGCAGTAGTCTTCCCAGATGCGGGGATATTCGGGAGTCCGGGTTTCAAGCAGGGCCGCTATCTTTTCCAGAAACTCAAACGGGTCCATTTCTATAACGGTGGTCAAGGAGCCGTAAAGGTCGGTCACCTCGCCATCCGGCGACACATGCCAGTGCTCTTTGGGCGGATGCCGGCGAAGGTACTTTTTCAACCGTTTGGATACGATATGCCCCCCGTAAGTAATCAGCAGTTCGGGAGCCATCTGGTCCATTTTCTCTTCGGGCATGGCATAGAGCGCCGCATCGAAATTCTTCACGGGAATGCCCGGAACCGTCCGGTTGCCGATATGCTCCGTCAGCCATGCAAAATGTTTATACAGCAGTTTGGTATACCGCTTTTCAAACAGGTAGATAAGGTTCATCTGCCCCACCACAATCATCCGCTTCCGGTATTTGTTCATGCGGTCGATGAGTTCGTTATAATCGCGGTCGTAGACATTCAGCCCCTGATAGCGGGTGATGACACGCACTTGGGGCAGCGCCTCCGTCGTGAAATTGAACAAAGGCTCGGAAACGGGCACATTGATATGTACCGGTCCTTTTCCGTGATGGTTGGTTTCCAGCAGGGCTTCGTTTATCAGTCGGTTGCAGAACCACTCATCCTCCTCCGTATGAATTTCGGGAAGGTTGACGGATTTCTTGACCAGCGACCGGAACACCTCCGGCTGCGGAAGCGTCTGTCCGTCCATCTGCCCTATCCAAGCAGCCGGGCGGTCGGCGGAGATGACTATCAAGGGAACTTTCTGATAAAAGGCCTCCGCCACAGCAGGGTGGAGATTCAGCAAGGCGGTTCCCGAAGTACAGCACACCGCAACAGGCTTGCCGCTATTCAAAGCCAAGCCGAGGGCGAAATACCCCGCACTCCGCTCATCCGTCATTGCATGGCAAACAAAGCCCGGGTGATTGGACAAAGTATGTACGATGGGGGCATTGCGGCTGCCCGGGCACAACACGACCCTGGTAATTCCGTACGCCTCGAGAAGCGCTGCCAGTTGGAGTATATTCTTTTTGTCTGTATACATGGTTCAGTGATTAAAGATTAGCGATTTATGGATTATAGGGACATGCTTACCAACCGTTTCATGGTCTGCAACTTCTTTTCCGTTTCCAGCCATTCGTCATTCAGCTCCGAAGAAGCCAGCAGTCCGCCGCCGGCATAGAAAGACAACTGTCCGTTTTCGATGTGCATGCACCGCAGGTTCACGTATAAATCCGTCTTGCCGTCAGGGTCGAGCCACCCGATGAAACCGGAATAATAACGACGGTCATACCCTTCGTTGTCCAGTATAAAACGGTATGCCTCCTCTTTCGGCAGACCGCACACGGCAGGGGTCGGATGCAGAAGCTCCAGAAGGCTTCCCAAACGGTTGTTATCTTTCAAGGTGAAACGGAAACTCGTTTTCAGGTGCGACAGTGCTCCGGCATAAGCGGGATACGGACCGCTCTCCGTGGGATGAATGCCCGATGACAGGAGCTGCCGACGGATATAAGACGCCACATAGTCCTGCTCCTGCCGGTTCTTCTCGCCCCATTCCTGCGGCAGTCTGCCATCCTGCAAAGGTTGGGTTCCCGCCAATGCCACGGTGCTCCACTCGTTTTTCTCCCCGGATAAGATAATCTCAGGGGTACTACCCATCCAGACACCTGTCCGGGGCGTATAGCATAAGTATATATAAGAATGAATATAATGCTTGTATGCCGCACGGAACACTGCCGAGGGAGAGAAACCCGGGCACTGCCCGATGACGGATTTACGGGAAAGGACCAATTTGTCAAACTGCTTGCTGCGCAAGGCTTCTATAAATGTCCGGAAGCATGCTTCGTACTCTTCCGTGCAAGCTTCTGAAAATGTTTCCCTGCCTTGACGCAACCGGAAAGCTTCCAGCTCCTCTTCCGCGTACTCGCCAAGCGGCAAAGGCTGTCCCCACTGCTCCGGCTGTATCAGCACAATCGGGCACGACTCGCTTGCACGGAACGGTGCAATGACGAAACCGCGTGCCCCGTCCAAGTCTTTAAGATCATACAACAGACGGACGCTTCCCGACGCTTGTGTCAGCAAACGGGGAGTGTCCTCACCGGGAATACGATAAACGGCAAAAGGCTGTTCCTGCCGGATCAAGGTATCAATAGTTTTCAGATTACTTATTTCTTTGTCAATCATCTTCTTTTGTAAAAGCATAAAACCACTTGCAGAGTTCAGGTACGCTGCATGGTTTTAATTCGGATGACAAAGATACAAAATCCTTTTTATAGAGATAGAAAGCGAAAGTATCTTTCCTTATGTATTTTCATTGAGTTACAAAAAGTGCCGTCCATAAGATTCTATGAACAGCACTTTTTATATGTTTCCCACCATAATCGGGAGTAATGACAGATGGCATTATGCAGCCATCCCGAACAGTTCTATGCAGCTACCCTGCACAAGGCTATGCAGTCATACTGCACAGTACTGTGCAGCGTGGCTGCATACCAACTCTTGTTTATCCGAGAGGATTTTCTTCTTCACCGCCGGACGAACCGCCTCCGCCTTCGGGCGCTTTGCCGATATAAATGGTTTTGGCGGCGCTATGCGGGGTTTTCAGCAATTTGGAACCGGAACCGGAGAATTGCGTCGTCACTTTCAGTTCATACGTGCCGTCGGCAAGGCCTGCGGGGATGATGAACGTCAGTCGGGACGGGTCGTTCACGACGTAGAGGTCTTCCGTTATTTTTGTTTCCGCACCGGAAGAATCGGTCAGAGTGATGCCTACTGAGGGGTCCGTACCGGCTATTTTCAGTTTACCGCCTGTGAGGGTGAAAGCTCGTCCTGCGGTGGCGCTGGCATCCTGTGCACGGGTGGCGGCATCCTGTACGCCTGTAACGAACATGGCTGCACCCTTCTCGCCGATGATGCCTACGGTAGTATTCTTTATTGCCTGGCGCAAATCCGCTCCTACATTGAAATTCACCACGATAGAGTTCTTTGCGGGATTCCATTGCGAGTTCTCTATGACACCGCGAAAGCTGACGCTGGCGTAGTAAAGACCCGTATTCACGTTGTAGCCGCTCATGAGCAGGCGTTTGATAACACGTTTCTCCAATTCGAATACGTGCTTGATGGTCTCCTCGCGCAGACCTGAGTCCTCGGCTTTCATCTCGGCGATGATACGTGCCTCGTTTGCACTGCCGATGCTGACGGGGACAAGAATCATGTCTTCCTTGTTGTCCACCGTAACGGTATTGTCGGCCAACTGGCCATTGATCTGATATTTGATATTTTCTGCCATAATTTTGATTTGTTTTATGGAATTAATAAAAAGCACTTTTTCTCCGAATGATGCCGACCGGGAAAGGCAAACCGGAAGACGATTATTATTGTACAGTCAAGTCAGCAACTACTGCTTTAAAGTAATTTTTCCAGCTATCGTATGCCGATGATGCAGTGGGAAGAACAAACAACCGGCACTGCTCTTTGATAGTGCCCTTATCATGGCTGAAAGTAGTGGCGGTAATAGCCGGTGCGGTTGTCGGATAGCTCTGCACACCTATCAGTTCCGAACAGTTGTGGAATACATTGTCTCCTAAAGAGGTGACCGTTGCCGGGAGGGAGATTCCGGTCAGTGCCGTACCCGCAAAAGCCCAATCTTCTATCGTTGCAGTCTGTTTGGAAAGTACAACGCCATTTAATTTGGTACATCCGTTAAAGGCATATCTCGGTACGACGGTAACACCTTCCGGCAAGCACACACGTGTAATGCCGGTACAATTCTGAAAAGCACATTCTCCAAGCGTAGTCAGGCTGACAGGCAGATTATAGGGGTTATCCTGATTTGTTTCTTCCAAGGTCAAAGCGTAACATTTATCAAACGCATTGACACCTATACGGGTTATATTATCGTGGAAGCCTACGGAATGAAGTGAAGTGCAACCATAGAACGTATCATCCGCTATGGAGGTCACTCCGGCAGGAATCCTTATGTTCCGGAGCGAAGTGCAACGGTTAAAAGCCGCCTCACCTATTGAGGTAATGCCGTCGTGCCAGTTCACATGCTCCAGATACTTGCAGTCTTGAAAAGTCCAATTGGGGATGGCAGTCACGGTAGAGGGGATGCTGACAGAACGGAGGCCGCATCCGTAGAAAGTGCTTTCAGACAAGGATTGTACACCTTCGTGCAAGACAACACTCTGCAGGTTTCCGCAGTTCTCGAATACCCAACGGCCCAGTGTTTCCACACTTCCCGGAATATCAATCAACGACAAGGAAACACAATTTCTAAAAACACAATTACCTACCGTTTTTAGTTTTTCGGACAGGATGACCTCACGCAGGTTACTACATCCTTCAAAGGCATATTCGGTGATTGTTTCAGCATTGCCGGTATCGACATAATCCAATGCCCGGCAATTGAGGAATGCAGATTTACCAATGGTAACAAGGCTTGCGGGAAGCATCACTTCTTTCAATGTTGTATTAGGCTGATACCCGTCATCCGGATGAAAGCCCAATCCCCAACCGGGAAGGGTAACCATATCCGTCATGGAGAGGTCGAGCACCTCGAGTTTGGTAAGGGTATTGCGGATATAGGCAAGGTCGGTAGCATCCACACTGCCTTTTATGGCAAGTGCAGTCATCTCTGCATCGGTAGCTACACTGCTCAGATTTCCGACAGTAGAGGTTACAGCAGCAACAGTGGAATACTTAATGGGACGTGTAACGGTTGTCTCCATACCTTTCTTATCTACCAACGTCACTTTCAGAATAGCGGTATCGGAAAGCTTTACATGTTTTGGCGGAGTAAGCGTAACTTTGGAGCTGTTGGGAATAATCATTCCGTCATCACCAAAAGCCGGTTGGATTATGTCCACCTTCCAAACACCGTTCGTATCGGCAGAAGCACGGGTTTGTATATCCGTCCCCGTACCGTTATCGTTGGTGACGGTAGCTGCAATGGATGTATAATCACCAGATTTCAAGGTAGAGGGAAACAGCAATGGGATATCCAGGCTGGAAGCGGTACAATATAATACATCGTAACCGTCGAGTCCGATGGTGACGGCATTGCTTCGGGGCAGTGTAATGGTCGTTGTTCCGTCGGCAAGCGTAAAGACCACGTAATCGCCATGTGAAGTATCCACCGCAGCAATTACAGAAGTTCCGCAAAGAATGGTTACCGGCTCTGCCTGGGCAAAAGTGATGAGGTAACCGGGTACTCCTTCCACGGTAGTGGGTACTACCGAAAGAATGTAATCACGGTTTTGCAAAGCTTCGGTCAAGGTCTGCAAGGCTTTCACCTGGTCTGTGACTTCGGCAATCTGTGTGCGGATACCGGTGTCATCGTACTCGTTATCACATCCGGACATTGCTACTGTCAGAAAGAACAACAGTGCATAAAATTTAGTCTTCTTCATGTTGATTGTCTTTTAATTAATAAATATGGGAATTGATTGTAGATTACTTATCAAGTAACGGTCGGACACCGGAAAGAAGACTGTGCAGTTTATGGAACCTACACATAAACCAACCGTTACCACCGCTATAATTCCTATCTTTCAACCATCGAAGCTTCGGCTCCGCTTTTACATCCGAAGCGGGGAAAGGGGTTCGTATATCTTATACGGAATACGAACGGGGCAATATATATTATATAAGGTGGGATTTGCGGGCTTCAGGACTAAATACAAGATTTAATTAAACTTTTTCTAACAATTAATTGGCATTTGGTAAAATTTAGCATATATTTACAACGTTAACAACACCGTTACTTGATAAGTAATTCCGGCTTATAATCCTGCCCTATATTCTGTTTCATTTTTCCATTTACATTTTCTAACGGAAGCTATCAGTTGCCTGTTTGCCTTATCGACCAGCTCATTGCCGAAAGGCTTGAGATAGGTTTCCGTCACCCGCAGGGACGAATGTCCCAAAGCCTGACTGATAATTCCCACCGGCTGTCCGCTATGGAAAGCAAGTGTAGCCCATGTGTGTCGGGCCGTGTATGAGCTGACCCGTACACCGGGCAGCAAGCGGCTCATCACCTGCCCCAACTTGCGATTGAAATGCCGAAGGGCATCCTGATAATTGCGGTACGACTGCCAGCTGTCCCGTATCCTCGCATCGAGTATGGGGAAAAGGTAGGGCGAGGCGGAATGCCTGTCGGCGTACTTCGCTATCAGCACAAGAGCCTCACGGGGAATGCGTACCGTTATCGGCTTATCCGTCTTATGACGGCTGTAGGTTATCCTGCCATCCTGCATATCGCGCTTGCGCAAATGGGCAAGGTCTATGAAAGGCATGCCGCGGAGCAAGAACATCAGCAGAAAATAAGCAAGTACCGCCTGCTGCTGTGGAGAAAGACCAGAAAGGTCGGCTTCCAGCAACTTTTCCATCTGGCGGGCAGTGAGCGCACGCTTGGTCTGCGACACCACACCGGTATAGACATCGTCGAAGAGTCGCGGATTGTGTTCCGCCGTACCGGGCGGCATCCAACGGTTGTAAACGGCACGCAAAGTACGCATGTAGGTGGATATGGTGTTCTGCGTCAGTTTACGGAGCAACATCCACTGTTCGTACTCTTTCAGGCGACCGGGTGTGAAGACTTCCTGCATCGGCATGGAGCACTCCTCCTCCCCGCTGCAGGAGAAGCGGATGAAGGAGCGGAGCGTACAGGCATAGATATGTACTGCCGGCGGCTTCCTGTCACGCCTTAGTTCTTCAATCACTTTCATCATGTAGGCAGACAAATCCGTTGTGCCCACATCTTTTGTTTCTACTTCATTCATAAATCTGCTTTATTAGTTTTTTACGCAATATACGAACGAACAATCTTTCGCAAAGAGTGTTTGAAAGACTATTATTCCAACCTAAACGAAAAACTTAATATATGAAACAAATCTTACTCATCATCTTCTTGGGAGCAAGTGTTTCCGCAACAGCGCAAATCCTCTCCCTGAGCTTCGATGATGCCCTTCGGCAGATGCAGCAGGGAAACCGAAGCCTGAAGATAGCCGACAAGGGTATCGAGACCGCACGGACGGAACGTGACAAACTGAACGCCCTTTGGTATCCGAGCCTGCAAGGTGCAGGCACATTCGTACACCTGTCCGAAAAGATAGAAGTGAAGCAACCGTTGTCGCAATTTACCGACCCTGCCAAAGACTTTGTCCACAACCTCGTACCGGACGACCAATTTATCAGCAGTATCCTCGACCAGATAGGCAGCCACACCCTCGCCTTTCCGCTCGCACCCCGTAACCTCAGTACGGTAGGTCTGACCGCCGAATGGATCGTGTTTTCCGGCGGAAAGCGCATCCGTGCCGGCAAGATAGGAAACGCAATGATTGACATCGCCCGCGAGAACCGCGAACAGACAGACGCCACACAGCGCGTCCTCTTGGCGGAAAGTTATTTCGGACTGCGCCTGGCACAAGAAGTGGTGCGCGTACGCCAAGACACCTACAACAGCCTGAAACGTCATTACGAAAATGCCTTGAAACTGGAAGCCGCCGGAATGATAGACAAGGCCGGACGCCTCTTTGCGCAAGTGAACATGGACGAAGCGCAACGCTCGCTGGAAGCCTCACAAAAGGAAGCAGCCGTTCTACAAAACGCTTTGCGTACGTTGCTCAACATAACGGATACTTGCAGCATACAACCCGTTTCCCCGCTTTTCATAAACGCCGTGCTGCCTGCAAAAGAGGAGTTCCTGCAAACCATGCAAACCGAGAACTATACCGTTAACCAATTGCAGTTGCAATCGCATATAGCCAAACAACAGCTCCGTATCGAACAGAGCGGCTACCTGCCGGACATCGCCGTATTCGGCAAGCAGACGCTATATGCCCACGGCATCCAAAGCAACCTCGTCCCCCGCACCATGATAGGGGTAGGATTCACCTGGAATCTCTTTGACGGTCTGGCACGGGAGAAACGGATACGCCAATCCAAGATAGCCCAACAGACCCTCTCCATAGGGCAGGAAAAAGCTAAAGACGATTTAAGTGTGGGCATCGACAAACTCTACACGCAGATGCAGAAAGCACAGGATAATGTTCGTGCCCTGAACACAACCATCGAACTGAGCGAAGAGTTAGTGCGCATCCGCAAGAAATCGTTCACTGAAGGCATGGCAACAAGCACCGAAGTAATAGATTCAGAAACGATGCTGGCAACCGTACGCGTGGCCCGACTGGCAGCCTATTACGAGTATGACGTGGCGTTGATGAATCTGCTGGCGCTTTGCGGCACGCCGGAAGAATTCGGGAAACTTAGTAATTTGAGAGTTGAGAATTAAAAATTGAGAAACAGGCTGTGCAATGAGGATTACACGGAAAACTCAGATTTTCCTTATTCCGTATAATCCGTGCCTAAAAAGAAACATCAAGTGTATTTGGATACACCGTACTTTATAGTTTATACTTAAATTAAATGAATATCAGCAACAAAACCATCAGCATCGCATTCATCGTCGTATTAATCGTTACCGTAGGAGTATCGGTTATCGGAATGTCACTTATGAGCCGGCAGCCAATGGTGCTGCAAGGGCAGGTAGAAGCCACGGAGATACGCATCAGCGGAAAACTGCCGGGGCGTGTAGATTCTTTCCTCGTACAAGAGGGAGATTGGGTAAAAGCGGGTGACACGCTCGTTGTCATCAACAGTCCCACTATCGAAGCCAAATACCGTCAGGTAAATGCTTTGGAACAGGTGGCGCAGGAACAGAACAAAAAGATTGATGCCGGAACGCGCAGGCAGATTATCGCTACAGCCTTGCAGCTTTGGAATAAGACGCAAAGCGACCTGACGCTTGCCCAAACCACCTATCAGCGCATCCTCACCCTTTATAAAGACAGTGTGGTTACTTCGCAACGAAAGGACGAAGTAGAAGCCATGTACAAAGCCGCACAAGCTGCCGAACGCGCGGCATACCAGCAATATCAAATGGCTGTGGACGGCGCGCAAAGCGAAGACCGCGCAGCCGCACGTAGCCTTGTAGATGCCGCACGCAGCACGGTGGATGAAGTTTCCGCCCTTCTTATAGACTCCAGGCTCACTGCTCCCGAAGACGGACAGATAGCCACTATCTTTCCCAAGCGCGGCGAGCTGGTGGCTCCGGGCACGCCTATCATGAGCCTGGTGGTGATGAGCGATGCACACGTAGTCCTGAACATCCGGGAAGACCTGATGCCACAGTTCAAAATGGGCGGCACTTTCAAAGCGGACATTCCTGCCCTCGGCAAGAAAGACATAGAGTTCCGCATCTATTACATCAGTCCGCTGGGAAGTTTCGCCACTTGGAAATCGACCAAGCAGACAGGCAGTTACGATATGCAGACGTTCGAGATACATGCACGACCTGTACAAGCGGTGGAAGGGCTTAGACCGGGAATGTCGGCAATCGTAAATAAAGTATAAAAAGGAAAGAAGGGAAACCGGACAATCCTTTTTTAGGCATAAGAACAAAAGAACATATTCATGATTATAACATATGCTAATGTTTTCTTATTTGTTCTTATGTCTAAAAAATCCGTCATCACCCTATTTGAAAAAAGTCTGTCATCACCCCAATAGATACCGTTCAGAGTTGAAGCGCCAATCATCTCACCATACAAATTTCTTATTATGAACTTATTATATAATGTCCTCTTCCGCGAATGTCACCGTATCACCTCACGCCGTCTCTATTTCGGCGTGTGCATCCTCCTGCCCTTGTTCTGCCTGTTCTTTATGGCTACCATTTTCGGAAACGGACAGATGGAGAATATTCCTATCGGCATTGTAGACCAAGATAATACGGCAGCCTCACGTACCATAGCACGGCGCATTGCCGCCACACCTACTTTCCGGGTTACGGAGCACTTTACGGACGAAGCCTCTGCACGACAGGCATTGCAACGGAAGGAGATATACGGCTACTTGTCCATCCCGCCGCAGTTTGAGCAGAAAACAGTCAGCGGGACGGGTGCAACGCTGACTTACTATTACCATTACGCCCTTCTTTCGGTAGGAAGCGAACTGATGGCAGCATTTGAAACCACACTCGCCCCCGTAGCACTGTCGCCCATCGTTGTACAGGCTGAAGCATTGGGTGTGGGGCAGGAACAGATACAGACGTTCCTTCTTCCGGTAGAAGCCAATACGCATCCGCTTTATAATCCGGATATGGATTACTCTATCTATCTGAGCCAGCCGTTTTTCTTCGTTCTATTCCAGATACTGATTCTACTTGTAACGGTATATGCCATAGGCAGCGAATTCAAGTTCGGGACAACGCAAGAATGGATGGGAGCTGCCACACCCGCAGGAAAAGACCCGGCTAATCTGCGGAATGCCGATATGCTGACTGCCGTCGCAGGAAAGCTGTTGCCCTACACCGTTATGTTCTCCGTTATAGGCATACTGGCAAACTACATGTTGTTCGGGCTGATGAACATACCGTTTCAAGGCAGCTTGTGGCTGATGAACATCGTAACGGTACTGTTTATCATGGCTACGCAGGCATTGGCGGTGCTGATATTCTCTATCTTTCCCAAGATAGCCTATATCATCAGCGTGGTGTCAATGGTAGGCTCTTTGGGAGCTACACTGTCGGGAGTGACATTTCCGGTAACGGCAATGTATGCACCGGTGCATGCGGCGTCCTACCTGTTTCCGGTACGGCACTTCACCGAAGCGGCACAGGCTATGATTTATTTCGATGCGGGATTTGCTTATTTCTGGCAATCGGTGACTGTACTACTGGTATTCCTGCTGCTGGCCATACTGATTCTGCCTTTATTGAAGTGGTGGATACTGAGGATGAAGGAAAGCGAAGAAACTCTCCATATCGGAGACAAAGCATTGTCCGGCATTGCAGCGACCGATATACAGTCCGGTATATCATCCGGTACATCGCCCGGCACGGAAGCATCCCTGAGCAATGTCATCCGCCACGAATGGAAAGCCATTGCCACCAATCCCGCCATCCTGCTGGTGCTGGCAGGGGGAATCTTCCTTTATGGCTTACTCTACAACTATATGTATGCTCCCAATCTGGTACGCAAAGCACCGGTTGCCGTAGTAGACCTCTCCCACTCCACACTCAGCCGGGAGTACGTACGATGGCTGGATGCCGCCCCGCAGACTTCGGTCTATGCCCAAACACCCGATATCCTCGAAGCCCGCGAGTGGATGAAAAAAGGCGAGGTTACCGGTATACTCTACATCCCTTCCGACTTCGAGACGCGTGTAGCGCGCGGCGAGACTTCCGTATTCACCCTGTATGCCGCCACGGACGCATTCCTCAACTTCAAGGGATTGCAAGAAGCAAGCTCGCGCGTGATGCTTGCCGTAAACGATGCCCACCGGCGTGCCGGAACAGTATTCCTGCCGCCGCAAGGTCTGTTGACCGTTGCGTCGTCCACTCCCGTCAACGTATCGGGAACGGCCCTTTACAATTACACCGAAGGATACGGTTCTTACCTGATTCCCGCCGTAATGATTGTCATCATCTTCCAGACAATGCTGATGGTGATTGCCATGCTTACCGGCGAAGAAGCAGAACAGCAGCGGGAAGGCGTTTACAGCATGAAAGCCCGTTCCCTGAAAGATATGCTGTGCATCGTATCGGGAAGAACCTTCGTATATGTAATGCTGTATGTTGTGTTCTCCATGTTCCTGTTGGGACTGCTGCCGCATATTTTCAGCATTCCCAATATAGGAAGCGGTTGGGACATTGTCACTATGATGATTCCTTTCCTGCTTGCCACGAGTTTCTTTGCGCTTGCCGTGTCCCGCTGGTTTACCGACTCCGAAGCCCCACTGCTGATGATAGCCTTCTTTTCTGTGGGTTACATCTTCCTTTCCGGCGTGTCTTACCCGCTGGAACTGATGCCCTGGTACTGGCAAGCGGCGCATTACGTCTTCCCTGTGGCCCCCGCAGTACTCGCTTTCGTAAAATTAAATTCAATGGGCGGCAGCCTTGCCGACATCTGGCCTCAGATGCTGACGCTGTGGATACAAGTAATCATATACGGTGCGTGGGCGGTGTACACTACAAGGAGAGTCTATAAACGAAGTAACATAAAGACGGGTCAATGTAAAAACCTGAGGGGTAAATTTATAAATTGTTATCTTTGTCTCCAAATTCATAGCTTATGGAATTAAA
>NZ_JBCODG010000043.1:0-36760 GCF_040928965.1 Bacteroides sp. 2201st1_D9_2201SCRN_220225
GTATAAGGTGGAAAAGCTGGGGCAGTGCCATATTGCCTGCAATGAACAATGCGGCCATTAAGTAAGTTCTTGCATTGCTGTAATCCAGCGAATAGAGTTTTACAGTTTTTGTTTCCATGTTCTTATTGTTTATAAAATAATCTTATTCATTTATCGGGTAAATTGTATTGGTCTGTCGGATAATCTTTATCGGCTAATCAAACAATCTGTTTTATACTCACAAAGTTATAACTATTATTTCAAACCAATACGGTCTTGACAACAGTAATGCCTGATTTTGTCAGAAATTGATATTCACTCCGCCCATAACGGTTGCCTTAGGCATCGGAAAGCCGTCGTTTATTTCGTAACGTTGCGCCAGCAGGTTTTCCCCTCGTACAAAGACATCGGCATAGCGGCATACACGATAATTGGCACGCAGGTTCCAGAGAACAAAACTTTCTTTCTTCTCCTTGCCTTTGCTTACGTTGGTATAGAGGTCTTTTATATATTGCACTCCGGTTGACACTCCCCAGCGGCCTCGCGTAAAGTCAACGCCTGCATAGAGTTTATGTCCGGGAGCGGCAATCACCGGATTCTCCATGTGCAGCCAACTGTAATTGGCATTTGCCTGCCAGTGCGGGGTAATGCGGTAACCGATATTGGCTTCAATGCCCCGGTTTTCAATCTTGCCGGTATTTACGTTCTTGGGCTTGCCGTCCGTAGGAACGGTCATAATCATATTGTCGCCGTCAATGTAGTAGAGGTTTATGCCGTAAGACAAAGTGCCGTCCAACACCCGTTGCGAGAAAGACAACTCGTAGCTCATCAGGCTTTCCGCCATTAAATCCGGGTTCTGTGGCGGAAACATGTACATCTCACGGATGGTGGGGTTACGGAATCCCTTGCTCACCATTGCTTTCACTTCCATCTGTCGGGGCAAGTGGAACGAAAGGCCGCCCTGCGGAATCCATTCCGTGCCTACGTGCGAATGGTGGTCTACACGGATGCCCGCATCCAGAGAGAGCCATTCGCCGAGGTCTTGACGGAAGTCTACATATCCGGCAAATTCATCCATTTGCTTGTCTACACCCGGAACACGTTCGCCGGTAGACACCATGCGGTTCCATGATTCGCCGCCGAAGTGCTGATAGTCGAAACCCGTGGTCAGACGGTTGCCGGCGAAAAGCGTTACGCTCTGATACCACGACACGCCCAGCATGCGGTCTTTGGAGTTGAAATGGGATTCCTGCGGCGTACCGCCGGGATGATAGCCGTCATTGATTTTATGGCGTCCCCAGTTATAGAAGAAACTCAAGGCGCCGGAGCTCTTTTCATAATGGTTTTCGAGAGCGAGCGAAGTCATGCCGCGCGTGATGCGGGAGTCATTGTCTATGTACGGATTACCGGCTTCGCCCGGATTGGAGGCCTTGAACTGCGTGATGTTTACATCGCCCCACAGTTTCCAGGAATCGTTGAAGTCATATCCCAGCTTGGTATAGCCGCCGTATTGCTCAAACTCCATATTGTCGCGATGCCCATCGGTACGGTTGTAAGAGCCGGTGACAACGCTGCTGAAACGCCCTTTCCTGATGCGGTTGGAAACTTCCGTCTGCAATGTGTTGTAGGAGCCGTAGCCGATTTGCGCATGGGTCTTAACCCCGTCTTCCTGCATCTTGCGGGTTACGATATTGATAACGCCACCCATGGCGTTGGAACCATACAGCACCGAGGCAGGGCCGCGAAGCACTTCCACCCGGTCGGTCAGCATGGTCTGATAGGCATCGGCAATGGGATGTCCCATTAATCCCATATATTGGGGATGGCCGTCAATCAGCACCAGCAAACCAGCCGTAGGGCTGCCGCCGATGCCGCGCAGGTTCATTCCGCCTGCTGCTCCCGTGGACACGCCGTATCCCATGATGCCGCGGCTTGTAGCGAACAGTCCGGGCACTTGCTCTGTCAGTGCAGGTAGTACGGATGGTTGGAAACGTCGCTCCAACACCTTGCGGTTCACTACGGAGATGGTCATCGGCAGATGCCGTATATCCGTTTCGTTTCTTGTTCCGGTTACTACCACTTCATCTATAGTCAGGTTCCGGGCAATGCGCGCGCTGTCCTTTGCAGCCTGCGCAAATCCCGCCATTGTCCAAAGGCCGGCTATCGAAAGGAGTAATATGTTTTTTTTCTTCATTCGTATCGCTTTCTTCATTATTTGCTCCGCCAAAGATAGGGCGTATTTTCTTTTTCCGTTTGTATTATAATCTCTCTTGTTTGAGATTTTCTACAAACCGGTCTATTTCCTGTAACTTTTGGGGTATATCGATGCTTTGAGGACAGTGCGGGTTGCATTGGTCGCATCCTGTACAATGGCTTGCCTGGCGGAGCTTCGGTACGCTGCGGTCATAACCGATGAGGAAGGCGCGGCGGGCTTCGCGATAGTTCTCATCCCGGCTGCTTTTGGGTATATTGCCCTCGTTGACGCAGCGGTTGTAATGCAGCAGAATGGCGGGAATGTCCAGTCCGTAGGGACAAGGCATGCAATACTTGCAGTCGTTGCACGGGATGATAGGATAGGTAAGCATTACCTGCGCCGTATCTTCCAGCAGAGCCAGTTCTTCTTCCGTGCAAGGGTCGAGGGGGGAATAGGTGCGGAGATTGTCCTGCAGATGTTCCATATACGTCATGCCGCTCAGTACCGTCAGTACCTTGGGGAAGCTCCCGGCAAAGCGGAATGCCCAGGAAGCCACACTCTCTTGCGGGCGATGTTGTTTCAGGCGTGCCACCAAGTGGTCGTTCAGTCTGGATAGCCGTCCTCCCAGCAGCGGTTCCATGATAATGGCGGGAATGTCGCGTTTAACGAGTTCGCCATACAGATATTCGGCATTGACATTATTGCCCGAAGCATGCCGCCAGTCGGCATAGTTGAGTTGGATTTGCACGAAATCCCAGTGTATGCGGTCGTGCATGGCCAGTATTTCATCGAACACGTCCGTTGTTCCGTGAAACGAAAACCCCAGGTTCCGGATACGCCCGGCCTTGTGTTCTTCCATCAGAAAATCAATCATACCGTTGTCGATGTACCGTGCCCGGAATGTCTTGATGCCGCCATTGCCGACGGAGTGCAACAGATAATAATCGATGTAGTCCACTTGCAGGTCCTCGAACGATTTCCGATACATGGCAATTGAATTCTCGCGGGTGTAATTGGAAAAGTTGGACAGTTTGGTGGCTATCAGGAACTTTTCACGCGGATGGCGTTTCAGTGCTATTCCCGTTGACTTCTCCGACCAACCCTGCACATACACGGGCGATGTGTCGAAATAGTTCACGCCGTGGGCGATGGCATAGTCAATCAGTTCGTTGACCGCTTCCTGGTCTACCTCATCTCCGTTTCCGTCAGCCCGCTTCCGGGTAGGCCAGCGCATGCAGCCGTAGCCCAATAAGGATACCCGGTCGCCCGTGGTGGGATTGGTACGGTACACCATCTTATCGATAGGAATTTCACCCAAAGCGGCCGATTCGCTGTCCGAACGGTTGTTCTTGCCGGAGCAGCCATACAGTGCGGCTGCCGATGCAAACGTCCCTGCGCCGGCAAGCTTGAAGAAGTCCCGGCGGTTTATCTTGCTGTTATTCTTATTATTCTTTTCTTCCATAGTTACTCGTATTTATTCTTCTCGATGCTGTCTGTTGTCCAGAACGTATCGAAGATTTTCCTTTATCGTTTTGTCATCTGATTCTCACACCGTTCTGTGCATGATATGTCCTTCCACATAGATTGCGCTGAACGGGCGTGCCGGACACAGGTTCTCACATGCGCCGCAGCCGATGCAGCGTTCGGTATTGACAACGGGTATTTTGGGGGATTGCGGATTTCCGGAGTCCGAAGCCACCATTTGTATGGCGCCGACCGGGCAGTGGCGAGCGCAGTTGCCGCACTCCACCTTATCGGTGATGCAGATGCAATTCTCCTTTATCCATACGGCATGACCTATCTGGATGGCCGATTTGTCGGCTTTCGTTATCGGCCGGATAGCACCTGCCGGACAAACTTCCGAACACTTGGTACATTCGGGACGGCAGTAGCCGCGCTCGTAGGACATTTCCGGCTGCATCAGCCGTGTCAGGTCGGAAGAGGGGCGCAGCACCTGGTTGGGACACACCGCAACGCATAGCTGGCAAGCCGTACAGTGTTGTGCAAAGTTGCGTGCGCTCAACGACCCCGGAGGAGTAATGGCGGCGGCACGTGCGGGTATCTTCTTGTCTTCGATGGCGGCCAGTCCGCCGTCTACTTTCTTCTCTTGCGCCTTTAGAGCGGCGGTAGTGGCCAATACTGCCGTTGCCGAGAGAAATGCGCGCCGGGTATCATCTGCCGGTCCGGTAGAAGTTGTTGTACATTGAGTCTGATTCCGGGCGGATATTTTCGTAGCATCCGCTTTATGACGGCGGCGGGTGTAGGTGATGGCTCCCTGTCTACATTTATCCAGGCAGTCCATGCATGCCACGCAACGGCTGTAATCAATTTCGTGGGTTTTGGAGTTGATGCACGATGCCTTGCAGTTGCGTGCGCAAAGTCCGCAGCCGTTGCACTTCTCGGTATCTATGACCGGTTTGAAAAGAGAATACCCGGACAGGAAACCGAGCACCGTACCTACCGGACAAATCGTGTTGCAGTACGTACGTCCGCCTCGCCATGCCAATATGATGAGCACGACAAAAGTAAGGGTCGCAATGATGAAGGTGGGCAGGCTTTTCATCCACACCTCCGTTTCATAAAAAGCGTAGCTGTCCGCCCGTTCCGCCAGATATGCCAGCAGGTTATTGCCCCACTGATAGACGGGAGCGAAGAGACTGGAAGCGATGCGTCCGTAAGAGCTGTACGGTTCGAGCAGTGAGGCGACTGCATGAAAGCGCACGCCCGCAACGAGGGCCACGGCAAACACTGCCAACATTGCGTAGCGCAGCCATTTCCTGGCGGGAGAATAGCGGAAACGGTTTTTCTTCCGCTTGCCTGCAAACCGGGAAATGACATCCTGAAATACGCCGAGCGGGCAGATAACGGAGCAATAGACGCGTCCGAACAGCAGGGTCAATGCAACAAGCAGCAGTACCACGCCTGCATTCAGTGCGAGCAGTGCGGGGAGGAACTGTATTTTCGCCATCCAGCCCATCCAGCCGTGCAGCGTTCCGGTGAAATCGAGGAACAGGAGCGTGACGAGTGCAAAGAATACAATTGCAAGTGTCAGTCTGATAGTACGTAACATAGTCATAATAGTTTTATCATTGCAAAAATAAGGAGTTTATAATTAGTTTGTGTATATGGATTACGTTTGTTTTTACCGATTTTACAGAAAAAAGCTTATTTCTTGTTCAATTCCTGTTTCTTTCAGAAAATCCCGGTCGTGTGAGACTGCAAGTACGGTACCTTGATAGTTACGTATCGTAGCTGTGATGATTTCAATACTTTCGATGTCCAGATTATTGGTGGGCTCGTCCAGAATAAACAGGTCGGGAGTGTTATCGGCAATCATCAGACAGCAGAAGGCAAGACGCATTTTCTCACCGCCGCTTAATTTGCTGCAAGGCTTGTTCCAGACGTCCTGCGGGAAAAGGTAACGGTTTAAGATGGTCTTTGTTTCATGCTCCGGCAGATGCCGCAGATTGAAGGCTTCCGCTTGTTCCGAAACGGTATATTCATTTTGGATAAGGGAGTACTCCTGATCCAGATAAATATAGGTAAAGTCTGCACGCTCTATCGTTCCGCCGGTCGGTGTCAGTTCGCCGGTAATCAGTTTCAGCAGGGTTGTTTTGCCGCTGCCGTTATCACCTTTAATGCAGAACCGGTTGCCGCTGCGTAGCTGAAAGCTGAGCGGAACCTTCCAAAGGTTTGTGTTGCTGTCCGGATAATGAAAGTTGATATTCTGTGCCGTGACGAGTATTTTGCCTATATGCAATGCCGAAGCATTGAAGTCGGTTTTCAGCTTGTTTGTTTGCGGCAGGGAGCCTTTCAGGTTTGTTATTTCCTGTTGAATCTTGTCCGTTTTTTCGGCATGGACATTGCTGAGTTTGCTACTGCTGTTTTCGGCATGATTCTTCAGGCCGCCCAACAGGATACGTGGAATACCTTTCTTTATGGAAGCCTTTTCGCCTCGTGTGTTTTGTCTGGCTTTCCGTTCTTCCATTTCACGGGCGGTCTTGCGGGCGAGGCGCAAGGCCTTTTCTTTTTCTTCCAACTGCTGTTGCAGGGCATTGCGGTGCACTTCCTTCTGTTCTTTGTAAAAGTCGTAATTGCCGCCGTAGCAAGCCAGTCCGTTGCGGGAGAGTTCGCAAATGGCGGGTAACAGATTTAGCAGAGTACGGTCGTGACTGATAACGAGCACCGTAGCCGAAGTGCGGTGTACGAAATCATACAGACGTTTCCGCCCGGCAGTATCCAGGTGATTGGTCGGTTCGTCCAGCAGTAGGGTGTCCGGTTCTTTCAGTTCCATGCCGGCAAGGAACAGGCGTGTTTTCTCTCCGCCGCTAAGCCCCTCTAACGGGCGTAAAAGAGAGATACCGTCCAAATGCCAGGCGTGGAGAACGGCTTGGGTGCGCTCTTCGATATTCCAGTCGTCGTCGAGCCGGGCAAAGTGTTCTTCCGCTGCATCACCGTTCAGAATGGCATGGAGTGCAGTTAGCTTGCGGTCTATGCCTAATACCTGCGCAACCGTCCGGTCGTCATATTGTCCGAAATGCTGGGGCACATAGTAAAGATGTCCGGAACAATGCACACTACCGGTGCCCGGCGATGCTTCTCCCGCAAGGATACGCATCAGGGTGGACTTTCCGCAACCGTTATTGCCTGTCAGCGCGGTCTTTTCTCCGGAATTGATAATCAGATTGAGGTTGGAAAACAAAACTTCCTTATCAGTATGGGTATAGCTAAGGTCTTTAATAATGATACTCATAAATTTACTGTGTTTAGGGTAGATAACATAGGTGTCTGTACGACACACTTTCAACTCTTGTAAGGCTGTGGGGAACAGACAAACACAGTAAAGGCTAAACATATCCTTTTTGAGTGATGCTCAGCGTTCTGATATGAAAAGCATATATAAAGTGATGTTTACCGAAATGTGCTGTCTTTATTTGGATATTCTCATTGGTGTAGTATTTGTTGGTTAGCGGTTGCAAAGGTAGGTATTTGTTTTATAACATGGAAGACGCATCGAACGAAAGCGGCAGCAATGCGCCCACACTTCTCAATTCATAAATGCCTTTTTCGCCGGACAGCAGTATGCGCATGGGACGTTTGAAACGTTTTTCCGTTTCGAGCATTACCTGCCGGCAGGCGCCGCACGGGGGAATCGGTTCTTCCAGGAACTCGCCGCGTTCGTTGCGGGCGGCTATGGCAAGTGTCTCCACAGCCTGGTCGGGATATTGGGAGTTGGCATAGAACAAAGTGGTGCGTTCCGCGCAAAGCCCCGACGGATAGGCTGCATTCTCCTGATTGGTTCCGGTAACGATGATATTGTTTGCCAACCGGGCGGCTGCGCCTACCGAGAAGTGCGAGTAGGGGGCATAACTGCGGTAAGTTGCCTGCCGGGCGGCATCCAGGAGCTCGCGGTCGGCGGCATTCAACTCTTCGTATTCGTATATCTTGATGGCAATCTGTATGTTCAGGTCCTTCATAGAATAATGGTTTATTGTAATTAATGTTACAAAGATAGGAAAGAGATTGGTTTTTTCAATTCTTTTGCAGACTTTTGTGTCAAATTCAACACCCGAAGCATGAAACCTATATTCAGACTGACTGCTATCATAGCACTTCTCCTTATTTGCGTGGCTGTGCAGGCACAACGCAGAAATTCCCGTTACAACGAATATATCAAACAATATGCCCCGCTTGCCGTGGAGCAGATGAAGGAACATAAGATACCCGCCAGCATCACACTGGCACAAGGCCTGCTGGAGAGCGGTGCGGGACAAAGCGCACTGGCACGCAAGAGCAACAACCACTTCGGCATAAAGTGCCATAGCGACTGGCGCGGGCGGAGAGTGTACCACGACGACGATGCCAAAGGAGAGTGCTTCCGCGCCTATCGCCACCCGAAGGACTCCTACGAGGACCACTCGCTCTTCCTGAAACGCGGCGCACGCTATGCTTTCCTGTTTAAGTTGAAGATTACCGACTACAAAGGCTGGGCGCGCGGCCTGAAAAAAGCGGGATACGCCACAGACCCTTCCTATGCCAATCGCCTGATAACCATTATCGAGGACTATGACCTGTATAAGTACGACAGCCGCGGCATGAGCAAGCGCGAGGCCCGCAAGTGGGAGAAAGAACTGAAGAAGAAACCCTGGCTTGCCAACCCGCATCAGGTGTATATTGCCAACGACATTGCCTACGTTGTGGCCCGCGACGGCGATACTTTCCAGTTCCTGGGCAAAGAGTTCGACATCAGTTGGCGCAAACTGGTGAAGTATAACGACCTGCATAAAGAGTACACCTTAGAGGCAGGCGACATCATCTATCTGAAAGACAAGCGTAAGAAAGCCGCCAAACCTCATACCGTTTATATTGTAAAAGACGGCGATTCCATGCATTCCATTTCGCAGAAGTACGGCATCCGTCTGAAGAATCTGTATAAGATGAACCGCAAGGATGCGGAATATGTGCCCGAAGTAGGGGACAGACTGCGCCTGAGATAACGTTCCGGAAAGATTATCGTAAGTGCTTGATGCTCATAAGAAAGTATGTACCGGGAAATACCTCGGCTTGGTACGCGGAGTACCAACCGTTGGTATCTCTCGTACCACAGTGCGGTATTCGTAGTACCACAGTGTGGTACATGCCGTACCAAAGAGTGGTATGACAAGTACCAACGCGTGGCATGACAAATACCAAAGGGGGAAACGGACGCTGAGGTGAGGAGTTTTCCCCGTTATCCCCTGTCGTTTATATTTCTTCCGCCGTACCATTGTGCTTTCTCTTCCGTCTGTTTCTTCTTTTCGTACAGTGCAGCTATCCGAAAATGTACAGAGTGTCCGAAAACGGACACTCTTCTTTTTGCCTTAACGCTTGTTTTCAATGATTTATGTTTTTGGCACGGATTTGGCAAGTATAAGGGCGAAGAATCGCAGGCTGTCCGTTTACGCAACAGGACGGCAGCAACGTAAAACGGTAAATAAAGACAGAAAATATGGATAGAGAGATTCCGAAAGAAGTTCGTAACAAAGAGCGTAACAAGAAAATCATTCGTTATGGCGGCATGGGCGCTGCGGGTATCGTCGTTATCAGTGTGCTCATCTCATTGATGCGCACGGGGGTGAAGGAGAAGGACATCGTATTCTCCCAGGTAAGTACAGGCACGATTGAAGTCAGCGTAAGCGCTTCCGGCAAGGTGGTTCCTGCCTTTGAGGAGATTATCAACTCGCCCATCAACACCCGTATTCTGGAAGTATATAAGAAAGGCGGCGACAGCGTGGATATAGGCACGCCCATCCTGAAGCTGGACTTACAGAGCGCCGAAACCGACTACAAGCAGAAACTCGACGAGGAGCAGATGCGCAGCTACAAGCTGAAGCAGCTCAAGCTTGAGAATATGACCAAGCTGAACGACCTGGAGATGAAGATAAAAGTCTCCGCCATGCAACTGAACCGCAAAAAGGTGGAGTTGCGCAACGAGCAATACCTCGACAGCCTCGGTTCGGGTACTACCGACAAAGTGCGTCAGGCAGAGTTGAGTTATAACGTGGCGGAGCTGGAATACGAACAGTTGAAGCAGCAGTACGCCAACGAGAAGGAAGTGCTGGATGCCGAATATCAGGTACAGGAGCTGGACTTCAGCATCTTCAGAAAAACGCTTGCCGAAACGAAACGCACGCTGGACGATGCGCAGGTCCGCTCGCCCCGCAAGGCAATCCTCACTTACATAAACAACCAGATCGGTGCGCAGGTGGCGGAAGGTTCGCAGATTGCCGTCATCTCCGATTTGAGCCACTTCAAGGTAGAGGGCGAGATAGCCGACACGTACGGCGACCGTATTGCCGCCGGCGGCAAGGCGATAGTCAAGATAGGCAGCGAGAAGCTGGAAGGTACGGTGAGCAGCGTCACTCCGTTGTCCAAGAATGGTGTTATTTCCTTCACCGTACAGTTGAATGAGGACAACAACCGCCGTCTGCGCTCCGGCCTGAAGACGGACGTATATGTGATGAACGCTGTGAAAGAGGACGTGATGCGCATAGCCAACGCCTCTTACTACGTGGGTCGCGGGGAGTACGAACTGTTTGTACGCAATTCCGACAAGGAGATTGTGAAACGCAAAGTGCAGTTGGGCGATTCCAACTTTGAGTTTGTGGAAGTTATTGGCGGCTTGCAACCGGGCGATGAGGTGGTGGTGAGCGACATGAGCCAATATAAGAACAAGAATAAGCTGAAACTGAAATAACAATTAAATACCTATCATTATGATTAAGTTAACTGGCATCAACAAGATTTATCGTACCAACGAGATTGAAACCGTAGCGTTGGAGAATGTGAACCTCGAAGTGAACAAGGGGGAATTCCTCAGTATCATGGGACCTTCCGGTTGCGGTAAATCTACTTTGCTGAATATTATGGGTTTGCTAGATGCGCCTACCGGTGGCACGATTGAAATAGCCGGTACCAAGGTGGACGGCATGAAGGACAAGGAACTGGCGGCTTTCCGTAACCGGAAGCTGGGCTTTGTGTTCCAGTCTTTCCATTTGATTAACTCGCTGAATGTGCTGGACAACGTGGAGCTGCCTTTGCTGTACAGAAAGGTATCGTCCAAAGAACGTCGCCGCCTGGCAGAGGAAGTGTTGCAGAAAGTAGGCCTGAGCCACCGCATGCGCCACATGCCTACACAGCTCTCCGGCGGTCAGTGCCAGCGTGTTGCCATCGCACGCGCCATTATCGGCAATCCGGAGATAATCCTCGCCGATGAGCCTACCGGTAACCTGGACTCCAAAATGGGAGCGGAAGTGATGGAGCTGCTGCATCGACTGAACAAGGAAGACGGGCGCACCATCGTAATGGTAACCCACAATGAAGAGCAAGCCAGACAGACCTCAAGGACAATCCGCTTCTTCGACGGCCGTCAAGTAGAATAACCCCCATAATCCATAACTTATAACTCATAACTCAAAAATGCAGACCATTCGCCAAGCTTTTATACTTTTACGGCAGAACCCGTTGCTGAGTACCATATTCATATTAGGTACGGCATTTGCCATTACCATGATTATGGCGATTGTGATTACCTGGCAGATGAAATATGCCGACATCGAGCCGGAAGTGAACCGTAACCGCTCTCTCTACATAAGCAAGATGCATTTGCAGGGCAAGGAGAACAAGAACTGGAATAATTATACAGCCTGTTCGCCGGCTTTCATGAAGAACTGTGTGCAGCCGTTGCCCGAAGTAGAGGCCTGTACGGCATTTGTTCCGGCAACGGTCGCCCTGGTTTCCATGCCCGACGGCACTAATGCGGTGAAAGTGGATGCTATGGAAACCGACCCGGGATTCTGGAAAGTGTTCCGGATGCAGTTTGTCGCAGGACGGGGATTCGATGATTCCGACCGGGGCGGTGATGTGTCCGCCATTGTCGTGGCTGCTTCTGTGGCGCGGAAACTGTTCGGCACTACGGATGCAGTAGGCAAGACGGTGCTGCTGAACCGTAACGAAGCGCGTATCTGCGGGGTGGTAAAGGATGTTTCGGTCATTGCGAAGGATGCTTATGCGCAAGTGTGGCGCATGTATCCCGCCAAGTTGCAGGATGCCACTTCCATCTGGAGTTATGCCCAATCGCATACGGTGGTGGCGCTGGCACGTTCTTCCGAAGATATTCCGGCCATCAGGCAGGGAATAGCGAAGCGGGTGAAGGACATCAATGCCGTACAGGCCGAAACGCTGATGGACATTATGGAACAGCCCGATGAAATCGTGGCGCATGTCAACCATGTGTGGGCCAACGTGGGGCCGGATTTGCGGATGTTGTACATACAGTACGCTCTGGCATTGCTCATTGTTCTTTTAGTGCCGTCGCTCAATCTGTGCGGCCTGAGCAACAGCCGTATGCAGCAGCGCATCAGCGAACTGGGCGTGCGTAAGGCATTCGGAGCGACGCGCGGCGTACTCATAAGGCAGATCTTGAATGAAAACCTCGTACTGACTCTGATTGGCGGAGCGGTGGGGCTGGTGTTCAGCTATCTGGCCGTGTACGGCATGCGTACGTGGCTGTTCACCAATAATCAGAACACCGGCACTTCCGGCGAGTTCGACCTGAGCATGTCGGTACTGTTCAGCCCTACGGTGTTCTGTCTGGCATTCCTTTTCTGTCTGGTCATCAACCTGCTGAGCGCAGGCCTGCCTACATGGCTTGCCGCACGGCACACAATTGTGGATTCTTTGAACGATAAATAAAGCGAGATTGATTATGAAATTCATAGTACATAACTTACGTATGATTCGGGCGCGTCTCCGCAGTAACGGATGGGTGCTTGCAGAATTGTTTCTGGTATTTATCGTGATGTGGTTTCTCTGCGATTCGCTGGGATGCCTGAAGTATACGTTCTATCGCCCGTTGGGCTATAACATAGACCATGTGTACCAGCTTTCAATGATTAAGGGCGGTGAAAGCCGGGACAGCAGCATGACGAGTGCGGACAAATACCTGGGCATCCTGCAGAAGCTCGAAAGGGAGCCTGCGGTTGAAGTGGCCGCCCTGTCGTATTGGAGCCTGCCGATGAGTGGCAATAATTCCTATAACTCGCTGGCTGTGCAGGATACCATCGGCTGTGCAGTGCGCATAATAAACGCTACCGGGGGATATACGCGGGTATTCCGCATGAAGGAAGATGCCAAACGTCCGTTTGCGGCAATGCCTGTGAGGGGTGATGTCACATCCGGCAATTATGTGATGTTGAGCGAGGGTGCGGCCGACTATTATAAGGAAAGAGTACCCGGCTTCTCTTTGGATACTCCCTTGAGCTGGTACGGAGATTCCGCGAACGTGGTAACACAGTGCGGCATGATCGGCAGTTTCCGTTCCTATCGCTATGGGGCAGATGCAGAGTGGGCTTTCCGGAGAATTGACGAGAATGTGATACGGACCGAATTGCGGGATGATGGAGCGCAGATTGTTTTCCGCGTGAAGGAAAACATGGACTCTCCCGATTACCGGAGCAAGTTTCTGAAAGAGATAGCCCCGCATCTGGACACCGACAATATGTTCATAGCCGACGTTGTGCCTTATACGGAGCAGCAATATCAGTTTGAAGTGATGAAAGGCGATGTGGATAAGGTGAATACGCAAACGGTTGTGGTGGTATTCCTGTTGGTGAATGTGTTCCTGGGGCTGATAGGCACTTTCTGGTTCCGCACCCGTAGGCGCCGCAATGAAATAGCTTTGCGGCTTGCCATGGGCAGCACGAAGAAGCAGATATTCTGCCTGCTCATGGGGGAGGGATTGCTGTTGCTGACTCTTGTTACGCTGCCCGCCATGATTGTCTGTTATAACGTGGGCATTGCCGAATTTACAATGGGACATACGGAACTGATTACCACCTGGCCGGTGAAATGGAGCTTCCTGCGTTTTCTGCTGGGCTCGTTGGGTGCATGGCTGCTGATAGCGCTGATGGTGGTGATTGGAATATGGTTCCCGGCACGGCAGGCTATCAAGATACAGCCGGCAGAGGCGTTGCACGAAGAATAGAATGTGAAACAAAATAAAAAAGAAGAAATATGAGAACTGATATAGCGGGTGTTATCATTGCATTGGTATTGGCCTTTGCAGGTATGCTAAGTGTTTGTGCACAAGATGCAAAAGTAAGTGAAGTACGTAAGGTGGATGCTTTCTCGTCCATTGAGATAACCTCTGTGGGGACAATTCATTTTACACAGAGTGATACTTATTCTTTCAGGATTGAAGGCAGGGAGAGGTACGTGAAGAATACGCAGACCACAGTGAAGGACGGCCGTCTGCTGATAGGTTTCAAGGACGGGAAAAACAAGCGCAGGAGCAATCAGAAGGATGGCGTGACTATCTGGATTTCGGCTCCCGACTTGAAGGAGGTGGAGTTTACCGGTGTAGGCGAATTCAAATGTGAGAAGCCCTTGAAGCTCGATGCCGTGTCATTCGAGATAAAAGGTGTGGGTGAAGTGAATGTCTCCGACTTGACGTGCAACGAGCTGAAAGTTGCCTTGCGCGGAGTAGTCAGCGCCGATATTCATGTAACCTGCGACTATTTGTCCGCCAAAATGGGTGGTGTGGGCAGTGTCACTTTGAGCGGAAGCGCCGGACGCGCTGATATTTCCAAAGGAGGCATAGGAGGCGTAAATACAGATAATTTAAAAATAGGCCGTTGAGATGATAAAGCAATATTTCATACAAGCATGGGCGCAACTTCGCCAGCAACCGCTGATTAGTGCGGTCAGTATAGCCGGTACTGCGCTTGCCATCTTCCTCATTATGCTGGTGGTGATGATGCAGCAGGTAAAGGTTGTCCCTTTTGCACCCGAAAGTAACCGTGACCGCTTCCTGCACGTCAAGTGGATGAGTATCTCCAACTCAAATTGGGGAGACGGCACAAGTAACGGACCGATGAGCGCACAGACTGCCCGCGAATGTTTCCAGTTGTTGAAGACACCGGAAGCCGTTACTATTTATACTGTTTTTCCTATATCCACTCCTGTATCTCTGCCGGGCAGTCCGGCGATCAGTGTGGACTTGCGACAAACGGACGACATCTTTTGGCGCGTATTTGACTTCTCCTTTATTGGTGGAAAGCCTTATGGTAAAGCAACATTCGATGCAGGTCAACCGGTGGCTGTACTTACGGAGAGTGTGGTGCGCAGCCTTTTCGGCACGACGGATGCCGTGGGGCGCGAGTTTCTTCTCAATCATGCGCCTTACCGCGTTGCCGGTGTCGTGAAAGATGTGTCTACGCTGGCCGACTGCGCTTACGGACAGGTATGGGTCCCGTATACTTCTACGGGAATGGATAAGGAGGCTTGGAACGACCGGCACATGGGAATGATGAGTTGTACGATGCTGGCGCGCAGCCGGGATGATTTCCCCGCTATACGCCAGGAAGCGGAACGCCGTAAATCAGAGTATAATACGCTTATCGGAGAGAACGGCTGGAAGCTGATTTACCGTAACCGCCCTTACGACCAGGAAAAGAATGCCATTGCTTTCGGCGCCAATATCGAACCGGATGTGAATGCGGCGCGCCGTCAGCGGATTATCATCTTCGTCATTCTGCTGATAGTGCCTGTCATCAATCTTTCGAGCATGACACAGAGCCGCTTGCGTCAGCGGGTATCGGAAATCGGAGTGCGCCGTGCTTTCGGCAGTACACGGATGGAGCTGATTGGGCAGATTGTGGCGGAGAATCTGGTAATGACTTTATTGGCGGGTGTTGTCGGTTTGCTGTTGAGCGTGGCCTTTGCATACGTGGGCAACACGTTGCTTTTTGCGCAGGAATTCAGTCAGACTTTGAACCCGCCGGAAGTGGATGCTTCCATTCTGCTTCATGCTTCCACCTTTGGGTGGGCGTTGCTGTTCTGCTTTGTGCTGAATCTGATGAGCAGCGGTTTCCCGGCATGGAAGGCTTCCCGCATCGGGATAGTGAACGCATTGGGAGGACGGTTGCATTAAACGCTTGTCGCTAACTATTAATTACGGAAAGAAATGACTAAGAAACTTTTGGTACAGATAAAGAATGAATGGCGCAATAACCTGTGGCTGGCGTTGGAATTGCTGGTTGTAAGTGTTGTGATGTGGTTTGTGGTGGACTATCTTTATACGCGTATGGCAACTTATCTGGAGCCGCGGGGCTTCGACATCAGCCATTGCTACCTTATCGAAATGGGAAAGCTTACCGATAAGAGTCCCGATTATATCCCGAACCAGACCGATGAGCAGGAAGATGCCGATATTCTTGAACTTGTGGACCGTCTGTGCCGTCGTCCGGAGATAGAGGCGGTGAGTCTTTCGCAAAACTCATATCCATATAATGGCAGTAACTCCACAGATCTGGTGCAGTACGATACGCTGGTCTCCGGTAATTGGACGATACGCCGTTTGGTGACTCCCGATTTTGTGCGTGTGTTCCGTTATCAGGGCACACGTGGCGAGACGCCCGAACAGCTTGCCGGGATGTTGGAAAGGGGAGAGTTCCTTGCTTCCGACAACCTTTACCGGAAGTACGGCCGTCCGCTGACGGAATTCGTAGGCAAGAGCTTCCGGCTTTTCGGCGATACGATACAAACCTACCGGTTGGGAGCGGCCTTGAAGGATGTACGTTACAATGATTTCGAGCAGGCCCGCGATTCGTATACCTTTCTTTATAAACTCGATTGGTATGATACGGGATTGGAACTCTGTGTCCGTGTCCGCGAAAATCAGGACCATGATTTCATCCAACGCCTGAAAACGGACAGTGAGAAACAGTTCCGCATCGGCAATATCTTTATCTCCGAAATACGTTCTTTTAAGGACATCCGCCGTAATTTCCAGCAGACATGGAGCAATGACCTGCGCAATTACGTAATGGGTATGGGATTTCTGTTGCTGAATATATTTCTGGGACTGCTCGGCACTTTCTGGTTCCGTACCCAGCAACGCCGTTCGGAGATTGCCCTGCATAAGGTGCATGGAGCATCGGACATGAGTATTTTCACCCGTCTGATAAGCGAGGGGCTGCTTTTGCTGTTGCTTGTCACGCCTGTTGCTTTGCTCATAGACTATAATCTGGCAAGCATGGAACTGAACTCCTGGCGCAACGGTACGACTTTGGAGTGGGAGCGCCTGTTGCTTTGCGCTGCCATCAGCTTCCTGCTGATAGGATTGATGATTGCGATTGGTATAGGCATTCCGGCACGCAGGGCGATGAAGGTACAACCGGCAGAGGCTTTGCATGATGAATGATTTTAGGAAGTTAAACAGATAACGGAATATGATACGTCTTTACTTTCAGCAAGCGCTATATCACTTGCGCGAGAATCCCATCATAACATGGGTTTCCGTACTGGGTACGGCATTGGCCATCTGTATGATTATGGTACTTGTCATCACTTTTCAGGTGCGGCTCGTGGACTGCGAGCCTGAGGTGAATCGCAGCCGTTCGCTGTATGTGTCTGCCATGTCCGTCAAGAACAAGGGCGGGAGCGACGGCGATTCATCCAACGCCCGCATGTCGGTGCGTACGGGGCGCGAGTGCTTTAAGAATCTCACTACGGCGGAGGCAGTAACGTTGGTTTCCTTGCCCGAAAAGGTACGTGTGTCCCTGCCGGCAGGCAACAAGGTCACGGCCGACATGGTGCAGACGGACGACGCCTTTTGGCATATCTTCCGGTTCCGCTTTCTCAGCGGCAAGGCGTTTACCAAGGCCGACAGCGATGCCGGAGTGCCATGCGCCGTGTTGAGCGCTGCGGTGGCGCGCCGCCTGTTCGGCACAACGGACATTGCGGGAAAGACGGTACAGTTGAACTATGTGGAATACCGTATATCCGGTGTGGTGACGGATGTGTCCGTACTGGCCACTTCCGCCTATGCGCAGGTGTGGGTTCCCTATACGTCCACAGACATTGCCCGGCTGACGTGGTGGGAGGAGACCATGGGGCAGATGAGGGCGGTTATCCTTGCGCGCTCCGCAGCCGATTTCCCGGCTATCCGTGAGGAGGCGGAGCAACTCCGCCGTAAGTATAACGACAGTCTGCGTGACTCGGAAGTGTTCTATCGCGGGCAACCCGATGAACAGTTTGCCAACCTTTACCGCAAGTGGAGCGAAACGCCCGATACCAAAGCCATTATCCTGCGCTATATGCTCGTTATCGCCATCCTGTTGCTTGTGCCTGCCATCAACCTGAGCAGCATGACGCTCTCCCGTATGCGCAGACGTATGGCGGAGATAGGTGTGCGCAAGGCTTTCGGGGCTACGGGTGGCGAACTGATACGCCAGATATTCTTTGAGAACCTGTTGCTGACATTGTTTGCCGGCGTGTTGGGACTTGCGCTGAGTTACGCCGCCACCTTCCTGCTGAACGGTTTCCTTTTCAACAACAGCACCAATGCCTACCTCAGCGGGGAAACCGCCCTGACACCGGGCATGCTGCTTTCGCCCTGGGCATTCCTTGCAGCTTTCGGTTTCTGTTTGCTGATGAACATCCTTTCGGCAGGCATACCGGCATGGAGGGCTTCGAGAATGAATATAACGGATGCGATCAATCAAAGGTAAACGATGGTTATGAAAACGATATTGAAACAAATAAAGAACGAGTGGAACAGCAATCTTTTTCTCTTTGTGGAGCTGCTGCTGGTCTTTGTCGTGCTGTGGTATATTGTGGACTGGACGCTTGTCACCGCACGGGTCTATCACGCTCCGATGGGATTCGATACGGAGCACTGCTACAACATCACCGTAAGCAAGCTGGGAGAGGACTCGCCTCTTTATAATCCGGAGCTGACCGCTGATGATGATATGGACGACTTGCTCCGGCTTACGGACAGGCTGCGCCACTGCCCCGGCGTAGAGGCCGTTGCCATTTCGCAAAACTGCTTTCCGTACAATGAGGGCAGTAACGGTATTGATTTGGGTATTGACTCTGTGGCTGTCAATGTTCGTCTTCTTTGGGTGGAGGCGGACTTTTTCCGCGTGTTCCGTTATGCCTTTACGGAGGAAGCGGAGTTTGCCAAGGTAGAGGCTGCATTCCGCAATGACGAGCCGGTGGTATCTTCCAATCTCACCGAAGGACATCCGGAATTGGGAGGCAGTGCGTCCTTGCCGGGGCGGGAAGTCTTGCTGTTGAACTACGGTAAGGACGTTCGCCGTCGCATCGGTGCGGTGGGCACGCCCGTGCGTTGGTCGCATTTCCATACTCCGTCGCAGTGGGGCGGGGCTTTTGCAGCCCTTCCGCTCAATGCGAAGAGGTTACGGAATTTCGGCGATCCCCGTTATGTCACAGTCAGCCTGCGCGTTTCCGAAGATGCCGATAAGAACTTTGCCGAAAAGCTGATGAATGATGCCGACCGCCTTTATCAGGTAGGTAATCTGTATCTGCTGGACATTACACCTTTCAGCCATTTGCGCGAAATCTGTGAGCTGGAAGACATGAACGAATGGAAGACGCAGCTTTGCGTGCTCGGTTTCCTGCTGTTGAATATCTTCTTGGGCGTTATCGGCACATTCTGGTTCCGTACGCAGCAACGCCGTAAAGAGGTTGCGCTGCGGATGGCGCTGGGCAGTTCGCGCCGGGGGATTTTCTCCTGTCTCATGTACGAAGGGGTGTTGCTGCTTACGTTGGCGGCCGTACCGGCGGCTGTCATCGCTTTCAACATCGGTTATGCCGAACTGGTGGATGTGGGCAAGATGCCTTTCGATGCCGGACGCTTTCTGCCGGCTCTTGCCTTGACATGGCTGCTTATGGCGCTGATGATTGTTGCCGGAATCTGGTATCCTGCTTATGGAGCGATGAAAGTACACCCGGCAGAAGCATTGCATGATGAATAAAGTTTTTTAAGAAAAGATGTATATTCTCGATATAAGCTTGTATATTTGCGTAGTTATAAAGAAGTTTACGCAGACAAATCAAAACAAACGGAATGGGAAAACACTTTTTCTTAACATGTTCATTAGCTTTCTTATGCATGATATCGGGGACGCTTTCGGCTGCGGAAACCAATTATAATGTACTTTTCATACAATCATACACAAACAGTTCTTCCTGGCATAATAACCTTATTGCCGGTTTGCAGGACGGCTTGGAAGAGGGCGGTGTAAAAGCAAACGTGGTTATAGAGTATCTGAATGCCGATTTTTGGACGTTTGCTTCGGAGTGTGTCATCATGCGCCGCATATGCGAACGTGCCAGACAGCGGAAAACGGATTTGATTGTGACGTCCAGTGATGAGGCTTTCTTTACCTTGACTCACTGCGGCGATTCTTTGCCGTATCAGATACCGGTAGTTGTTTCGGGCATTAAATATCCTGACAGGAAGTTGTTCGACCGTATGCCGAATGTCTCGGGCTTCACTTCAGTAACGGATTTTAATGTGTTGCTTGAGGAAGCCATACGTTTGTTTCCTGCACGTAAGGAGATTGTCTGCCTGTCGGACAGCAGTTTTTTGAGTGCTAAGGGAGTGGAAGCGGTAGAAGAAGCCTGGGAGTCTTTTCATAAGAAACATCCCGAATACAGTTTTAAGGAACTGAATGTGCAGAGAAAGTCCCTCAACTCTCTCATAACGTCTATTTGTTACGATTATCATGCCCATAAGTACATTGTTATCGCCCCTAAGTGGATTCCTTTTCTTTCCCTGAAATTGAAAGCTCCTGTATTTGCCAATCAAAACCTGGCAATGACAAGTGGTGTTTTATGTGTTTATGATGTAGAACCGGCGGCAGATACTTATGCTGCGGGCATACAGGCGGCAAGTATTCTGAAGGGGCGGTCGCCTGCTTCATTCGGAATAGGAGACCTGGGTGGCAAGTTATTGTTCGACTACAAACAGTTGGACTTCTTCCATGTAGATGTGGATAGTGTTGAAAAACGGGGAATCGTTTTGAACATTCCTCTGATGGACCGCTATCAGGCCTGGTTTATTCTGTTCTATTCGGTGATAGTGGGTGCGTTGGCATTTCTTGTAGTCTGGCTCTATCGGAGCAACCGGCGTGAATCGCGCAAGCGGATACATGCGCAGACCCGTCTGCTGATACAACACCGTCTGGTGGAACAGCGGGATGAATTCGATAAGATATTCTGTTCTATTCGCGACGGACTGGTTACGTATGATATGGATTTGAGAATCCATTTTGTGAACCGGGCTTTAGTGGAGATGCTGGGATTACCTGCAGAAATGTATACGACACGTCCGTACGAAGGACAGGTTGCCGGTTCCATTCTCCATATTTACATGAATGGCGAGAACATCCTGCAGGCTCTGTTGAAACAGGTGATACAGGATAGGAAGCCTGTCATTATACCGGAAAAGGCATTCATGCAAGAGAATACCAAAGGTATTTATTTCCCTGTTTCGGGCGAGGTGGTTCCTATCTTTGCGAAAGACAAACTGACGGGTATGGCAATTGTCTGCCGTAATATATCCGAAGAAGAGATGCAGAAGCGTTTTTTCAATATGGCTATTGAGGAAAGTTCCATTTATCCGTGGCAGTACAACACACGGTTGAAATGCTTCCATTTTCCCGACGGACTGCTGCAACGTTTCAATTGCTACGACAATACGGACTATATCTCGAGGGAAGAACTGGATCGGATTGTCCATCCGGAAGACCTTTCCCGCACATGCAGGCATTTCGACAATATCATGCTGGGGCATGAGCCGAACTCGCGCATGAGTTTCCGGCTGCAAAACGCAGATGGCGGATATGAGTGGTGGGAGTTCCGGAGTACCGCTTATGAGGGGCTTACGGTAGATATACCTTATAGGGTATTGGGTGTATGCCAGAGTATCCAGCGTTATAAAGACACCGAAGAGGAACTTATCGCGGCCCGTGACCGTGCCTTGCAGGCTGACAGACTGAAATCGGCGTTCCTTGCCAACATGAGCCATGAGATACGTACTCCGTTGAATGCGATAGTCGGTTTCTCCGATTTGTTGAAAGACCTGCAAGCCTTTTCTTCGGAAGAAGTACAGCAGTTTGTCGAGACTATCAATATAAACTGCACGTTGTTGCTGGCTCTGATTAATGATATTCTGGACCTCTCGCGCATCGAATCGGGCACAATGGATTTTCAGTTCTCTTCTTACAATCTTACGTTTATCATGCAGGAAGTTTACGACTCCCAGAGGCTGAGCATGCCGCAGGGAGTGGAATTATGCACCGATTTTCCGGAAGGGGCCGACAAGTATATCACTACCGATGCCGTACGCTTGAAGCAGGTTTTGAATAATCTGATTAACAATGCCAAGAAGTTTACCGTGCAAGGGAGCATCACTTTAGGATATAGAGTGGATGAATCCGGATATACCACCGTCTTTGTGGAAGATACCGGAGCGGGTATATCCGATGAAGACCAGAAGCATATCTTCGAGCGTTTCTATAAGGCGGACAGCTTTACGCAAGGGGCCGGTTTAGGGTTGAGTATCTGCCAGACAATTGTGGAACGTATACACGGAACCATTACGGTGACTTCAAAGCCGGGCAGAGGAACCCGCTTTGAAGTCCGCATGAGTGATGATGTAATATGATTGCCGGTCGGTTTTAGAGTTTATTCTATCCTTTTGCATCCGTTGGATTGCAGGAACTCGTCGAGCATCAGTTCGTAGTTGCCATGCAGCATGATGTGATGGTTGCCCAACGGATTTCTCAGGAAATATTCCGCCGGGGCGTTCATCTTGATACGTACCTGTGTGCGGCACATATTGATGTAGTTGGTGTTTTCGGTCAGTGTACCTGTGCCGAGGTAATATTCGTCCAGACATTCTCCGCCGCATTTCACGATTGTTACGTCTCCGGTAGGCAGTATTCCCTGTATGCCGATGCCGCTTTCCGTTTCAAAGTGGTTGCGGATGATGAACTGCTCTGTCTGTGCGATGCCGATGGTGCAATGCGCCAGTATGATTTCGTTGGTGCGTGCATTAATCATGGAAGGATTGGCCATGAAAGCAGGTTTGCCTGTAAGCACTTTGGCAGCGAGCATGGTGAAGACGGACTGCAAATCGCCTTCGCATCCGGCAATGATGCCCTCGTCATTCAGCAGGGAAAGCGCCAGGCAGCCGGTAGTGCCCGTCTGTTCTATCAGGCGGAAACAACTCAGGGTGAGTGCGCTTAAACGGTCTTCGTCCACAATCTTCCGGATGGCGCGGTACAGGCGCATTGCCTTTATCATATCTTCGGGCGACGCTTCCCGGCAGGCAAGCGCTTTTCCGGCAAGGCCGGCACATGCTTCGCCTACTTCATCATCCGTGATTTGGTTGTAATATTCGTATACACGTTCCAGTGCGATGTCTGTGTATTCCACTCCCCAGCGTCGTTTGGCAAGCAGATAATCCACGTTGCTGGCAATGAGCCAGCTCGACGGAGTGCCTATCACGCCGATACGCATTCCGTAGAGGCCGCGTTGCGCCATGAAATTGCTGTGCAGTACAAAAATGCGTTTGATAATTTCGGACAGTTCGCCATGCAGGATTTCGCTTTTCATTCCCCGGCTGCGCAGCCAGGAAGATATTTCGAGGGCGGCGGCAAGCGAGTTCTGCATACCGTCTGCCAGGATGATGGCAGGGCGGGGAAGAGCCTCGAAATGCTGGATAACCAGCCGTTCCACTCCGCCGGTGGCGATGAACAGGATGCTGAAATCGTCGGGAGACAGTTTGTTGATATCTTGGTAATCTATGAAATTGACGGTGAAATATTTTTCCAGTTCGTTCAGGATTATTTCATGGGAACTGCGGACTGATGCTTGCTTATGTAGCAGTGAAGCAAAAGTTATTAGGTTGATGACCATAGCGTTACTTACTATTTTAAAAGTTGGTTTAAGATAAAACGGTTGTGGTTGCTCATTTGTTTACTATTTCAAAGGTACAAGATTCTTTTTAAATAGCATAGTGTTTTTAATATAGATAAGGTTTTTAAAGTTTTTATGTCTTTGCTTCCCTTTGGTATCAAATAAATCACTACATTTGCAACTTAAATGATAAAATGATATAAAAACTCATGCCAACAATTTCTATTCGCGGGATGGAGATGCCCGCATCTCCTATCAGAAAGCTGGCTCCCTTGGCAGATGCAGCCAAGCAACGGGGCATCCATGTATTCCACCTCAATATCGGACAGCCCGACCTGCCTACGCCGCAAGTCGCGATTGACGCCATCCGTAATATTGACCGTAAGGTATTGGAGTACAGTCCCAGTGCCGGTTATCGCAGCTATCGCGAGAAGTTGGTGGGGTATTACGATAAGTACAACATCAAGCTCACTGCGGATGACATAATCATTACATCCGGCGGTTCGGAAGCGGTGCTGTTCTCTTTCATGGCATGCCTCAATCCGGGTGACGAGATTATCGTGCCCGAACCGGCTTATGCCAATTACATGGCATTTGCCATCTCTGCCGGAGCCAGGATACGTACGATTGCAACGACCATCGAAGAGGGATTCTCGCTGCCTAAGGTGGAGAAGTTCGAGGAGCTGATAAACGAACGTACGCGTGCCATCCTGATTTGTAACCCCAACAACCCTACCGGCTACCTTTATACCCGCCGTGAAATGAATCAAATACGCGACCTTGTGAAGAAGTACGACCTCTTCCTCTTCTCCGACGAGGTGTATCGCGAGTTCATCTATACGGGTTCTCCATACATCTCCGCCTGCCATCTGGAAGGCATCGAGAACAATGTAGTCCTGATTGATTCCGTTTCCAAGCGTTATTCCGAATGCGGTATCCGTATAGGTGCGCTGATAACGAAGAACAAAGAGATACGCGATGCCGTTATGAAGTTCTGCCAGGCGCGTTTGAGTCCACCGTTGATAGGTCAGATTGCCGCCGAAGCGTCTTTGGATGCCGGTGAAGACTATCTGCGCGATACCTACGACGAGTATGTAGAACGCCGTAAATGCCTGATTGACGGTCTGAACCGTATCCCCGGCGTATATTCGCCCATTCCGATGGGAGCGTTCTATACCGTGGCCAAGCTGCCCGTAGACGATTCGGACAAGTTCTGCGCATGGTGTCTTTCCGAATTCCAGTACGAAGGGCAGACCGTTTTCATGGCTCCGGCTTCCGGCTTTTATACCACTCCGGGTTCCGGCCGCAACGAAGTGCGCATCGCTTACGTCTTGAAGAAGGAAGATTTGATCCGTGCGCTGTTTGTGCTTTCCAAAGCGCTCGAAGCCTATCCGGGACGTACGGAATAGAGATATATAATACTACTGATGAATTTATCCCGTTTCATAGCGCTGCGTATTTACCGCAGTTCCGATGTCGGAAAGCAAGTTTCCCGTCCTGCCGTGCTGATAGCAACTATCGGTGTTGCTATCGGGTTGGCGGTGATGATTATTGCCGTGTCGGTGATTATCGGTTTCAAGAGCGAGGTACGCGATAAGATAATCGGTTTCGGCTCGCATATCCAGATTAGCAATTCGGATGCGGCGCGTTCTTTTGAAACCCGCCCCATAGCCGTGACGGACAGTATGCTTGCCGCTCTTGCGGATAATTCCGGTGTGAAACACGTGCAACGCTATTCCACCAAGCCGGGTATGATAAAGACGTCCGATGCCTTTCAGGGCATGGTATTGAAAGGTATAGGGCCGGAGTATGGCAGTTCCTTCTTCCGCCGTCACCTGATAGAGGGAGAGTTTCCGCAGTTCAGCGACTCGGCTTCTACCAACCGTGTGGTCATTTCAAAAGCGATAGCCGACAAACTGAAGCTGAAACTCGGCGACAAGATAGACACCTACTACATACAGGACGATGTGCGTGCCCGCCGCCTGACAATCGTCGGCATTTACCAGACCAACTTTTCCGAATACGACAACCTGTTCCTGCTTACAGACCTGTGCCTGGTGAACCGTCTGAACAAGTGGCATCCCGACCAGGTGAGCGGAGTGGAGCTGGAGCTGTACGACTACGATAAACTGGAAGAAACCACCTACCGGATAGCCGATGAAGTGGGCCGGCATCCCGACCCTTACGGGGCAGAATACTGTGTACTCAACGTAGAGCAGTTGAACCCGCAGATTTTTGCATGGCTCGGCATCTTGGATGTCAATATATGGGTTATCCTTATCCTGATGATTGGCGTTGCCGGGTTTACCATGGTTTCGGGACTGCTGATAATCATCATAGAGCGCACCTCCATGATTGGCGTTCTGAAATCTTTGGGAGCGAACAACCTCACTATCCGCAAACTGTTTCTTTGGCTGGCGGTATTCCTCATCGGAAAAGGAATGCTGTGGGGCAATGTAATAGGATTGGCTTTCTATTTTATCCAGAAGTGGTTCGGCTTGTTCCGTCTCGACCCGGAAACCTATTATATGGACACCGTTCCCGTATCTTTCAATCTTTGGCTTTTCTTGTTGCTGAATGTCGGCACGCTGCTGGCCTCAATCGCTATGCTGTTAGGACCGTCCTACCTCATTACACGGATTCATCCGGCAAATTCCATGCGCTACGAGTAGGGTAATTTCTCATTTATTTTCTCAGGAATTCGCTTTTCTTTCTAAACAGACAGTAGAGCTTCCAGCGGAGAGATTGCAGCGGCTGGAGTACATCGAACACGGGCAGCGACCAGTAGTATCTGCGCCGGTCGTTCAAATCCTTGGCAGTCTTGTTGACGATGATGGCTTGCAGGATAAACCGGAGTATCCAGACGAGGAATGCAATGCCTGCCGCCAGCCAGTGGAAATGCAGTATGGCTGTTGTGAGCGTAGCCATCCATGCGGCATGGAACGCGAGGCGGGTAGTGGTTTCCAGTCCGGCAAGCCAGCGTTGCATGCCGTGATAGAGGCGGGCGGTAGATGCGTAACCGATTTTCTCTTCCCGCCAGTCTTTTGCGCGGAATACGGGTTGCATGCGTACGGTGGCATCCGCATCGGTTTCCACGCGGGTATTTTCGGCAGTGGCTACATGATTGACGAACAGGTCGTCATCGCCGCGCTGAAGGTTGAGATGTGCAGAGAACCCTTTGTGTTCGTAAAACAACTCCTTGCGGTAGGCAAGGTTACGCCCGATGCCCATATACGGGCTTCCGGCAAGCGCAAAGCCGAGGTAGCGCATGGAAGTGAACAGATTGTCGAAAGCTACGCGCTTGTGCAGCCAGCCTTTACCGCGTTCATAGCCGCTATATCCCAAGACAACTTGCGTACGCGAGGTGAAGTTGCGTGCCAGCAGCCGCAGCCATTGGTTGCTTTGCGGGCAGCAGTTGGCTTCGGTGAAGACGAGCCAGTCGTATTTGCTGGCTTTCACGCCGAGGGTGGCGGCAAGCTTCTTCCGGCTGATGTAGCGGGAAGAGTCGGGGACAAAACTGTGGTAGAGGTGCGGGTATTTCTCTTCCAGCAAGGTGAGGTAATCTTCGCTTTCGTCCGTGTTTCCGTCATTGATGACGATAACCTCAAATTGCGGATAATCCTGCTCCAGCACAGCTTTCAGGTTACGCCGCAGGTTTTCGCATTCTTCACGTGCGCAGATGATGACCGACACCGGCGGGAGCTCCTGCGAGAAGTGTACATTGCCGCGCTTCACGGCACGGCTGCGCAGGTGGATGCGGTTGTACAGGCAAAGGTAATAAAGGGCTTGAATGATAAAAAGAGTTCCCGTCGCTGCGAGTAATATCTGCTCGGTTGTATCGAATGTAAATGCTTCCATGTGTCCTATGACGTTTTATAACGTGCAAAGGTACGAAATTCGTCACAGATTACATGGTCTGATGCAGATTATTTATTTCCGGCACAACCTCAAACTTCGTTCCGGGGAAATGCCTGGAAAGATACTCCCGTATGTATTGCATCGTATCGTTCTGTATGGTCTTGTCCTCTACCGTGGGATAAAGGTTGTACAATACGGTGTCGAGTGTGATTCCCCGGTGCCCGATGGCTTCAAGGCTTAGCAGGGTGTGATTGATACTGCCCAGCTTGCCGGATGTCACGAAGATAAGGGGATAGTTCTTATCGGCAATGTAGTCTATGGTGAGATATTCTCCGGTCAGGGGAACCATCAGTCCGCCGGCTCCTTCCACGAGTACGGTGTCGTAGCGGCGGGCAAGCTCCTGCGTGGCGTTCTCTATTTTGTCGAAGTCGATAGGACGGTTGTCGATGCGTGCCGCAAGATGGGGAGAGCAGGGATAGGAGAAGATTTCGGGCATTGTAAGCCTCTCGTTATCCTCAGGCAGATAGCCGGTGCCCATGATGCGGCGGTGCAGGTCGATGTCCTCGGAGTGTCCGGTATTGCCGGTTTGAATGAATTTCTGGGTGATGACGCGCTGTCCGTTTCGGGATAGCTGCTTGGCATACCAGGCAGTGCAATAGCTTTTCCCGGCATCCGTATCAATGCCGCTGATGAAATAAATGTTTGGTTTCATAATTCTTTATATCTTTATGTAAATTAACTGATTAAACATCGGTGCTCATACCTCTTATCACCTATGTGTTTACCGTATTCCTCATCCTTTATTTTAAAATCTCTTATACCTCATACTTCATACCTTATACTTTACATTTCGTACCTTATGCTTCGTATTTTGTACTTCATCCCTTATGCTTCTTACTTTGTCCTTCCTCTTTTTCTCGCTATTACATAAATCGGGTGATAAGTCAGCGAAACACTACGGTCGTCCTTGCCGTACATCCGGATATATTCCTCGCAGAAACTTTGCAGGCGTCCGCGCGTCCAGACTCTCTTTTCCGTCCCGGTAACGCCGGTTTGTCTGAGGTGTTGCAACACTTCGAGCGGAGTGTCGAATGGCAGGGAGACAATCTCTTCTTCGGCATAAAGAACCTCGAAGCGGGAAGACAGCAAGGCTTTTAGTTCTTCGAGCGAGAAGTACTCCAGTCCGTGTCCGGTCAGGGTATGTATCTCCTGCATATTCCTCTTGCCGAAAGTGCTGAATGCGAGAATGCCACCGTCCGATAGGAAGTGGTGGCAGCGGGTGAAGAACCGTTCCGTATCGGCAAACCATTGCAGGGTGGAGCAGGACGTTATCAGGTCTGTCCCTTGCGGGAAATCAAGAGTTTCCGCATCACACGGCAAAAAGCTGACGGCAGGGGATATAAGCGGGTTTCCGTAAAGTGGCACTTTAGCTTTCTCAAGTGGCACTTTAGCGCCGTAGAGTTCTACTTTATCATCGTAAAGTAGAGGTTTATGAGGCAGAGGTTCACCGGCCGGCAACAAATCGCAGATACACTCCCTCATTTCGGGACACAAGTCGTTGAGCAGCAGAGTTTCCGGTTGCAATGCGTGCAGCAGCAAACGGGAGTAGCACCCGGTTCCGCATCCGAACTCTACGATATGGCGGAAGGGGGAGGCGTTGCCTGACAAACTTCGCGTATTGCCCTCGCCGTTGTGTGCCGCAGCAGACGGGCAGGCATGTTTCGTGAGCAGGCGCAGCATTTTCTCCGCCACCTGCTGCTGCACAAGAGCTTCTCGGCCGTACGTATTCCGTGCATGGGCAAAGCGTCTTGCAACGAGGGCTTTGTCGATGGATTGAATGGTACTGCAAATCATTTTCTGTTTCGTTTCATTCAATATTTATGGTTTTGACATGATATCTGAATTCACTGGCAGTCATCTCCCACATATCTTGCAGCAGAAAGCGGAACATGGACTCGTCATAGTGTGCGTTGTCCGTCAGGACCGGATGGCAGTCTATCAGGTCGCAAAAGTTCATCTCCATGTTTTCGGGCGGGAAAATCCGGTCGTTCTTGCCGATGAAGGCGTAGTTGTATTCGTAGTTATACTTTTCGATGTTTGCCTCATACTTATCTTCCTTTTCCTCGTCGTAACTTTTGTTATTAGCGTCTCCGAACATATCGAAGTACCGCTCCAGAATGAGCCTCAGTTCTTCTTTTATTTCGTCGAAGTCCCGTCGGGGAGTCACTTCCATGAATGCCTTGTAGGCGTTGCTGTCCTTGCACATGCGGCGCAGGAACTTCTGGAGCGTTGCGGGGGTAAGCCCGTCGAGAGTAGCCTGAAAGGTGTTCACGGGGATACCTTCCAGATTGTCGATGGGGTATGTAGTTCCGTTGAACGCCAGGCTGAACACCTTGTCCCGGGGGACTTGGCTCAGTATGAGAGAGCCCATCCACACACCCATGGACCAGGCTACCACGTTTACTTGCCGGTAACGGTCGAAGATGGAATAGTCGAAATCCAGCGTGCGGTAGTCGTAGCAAATCATGTAGTCCATGTCTTTGGGACGGTACTGCTTGAAGGGAGTTTCGTCCGCTGCCCAACCGGCAAAGAAAAGGAGTAACTGGGGATGGTTCTCGTTGATAATGTACACTTGTTTCATTGTTCTTTTTTGTTAGATGAAGATGCCCTTCTGTATGAAGATGCATTTCGGTTAATATTCCAATGCCGTCTGTTACGGGCATTGCTTAAAGTATTTTCGGGTTATTTCAAGTTCTCCGTTCTTTTCTTCAGTTCTTCTATTTCCTCTTGTCTGATATCGGCTGTCAGCGAAAAACGGATGCGCGACGTTCCTTCCGGCACTGTAGGCGGGCGCACGGGCAGGGCGTAAAAGCCATGCCGTTGCAAGGTCTCTGCTTTCAGCACGGTATCCGCACTCTGCCCGATAATCATCGGGACGATGTGGCTGGCGCCGGGGCAGGTGTATCCTTGTGCCTGCAGGGCTTCGCGAAGCGTCCGGCTGATGTGTGCCAGATGCT
The DNA here is from genome assembly GCF_040928965.1 of Bacteroides sp. 2201st1_D9_2201SCRN_220225. Taxonomy (NCBI): domain Bacteria; kingdom Pseudomonadati; phylum Bacteroidota; class Bacteroidia; order Bacteroidales; family Bacteroidaceae; genus Bacteroides; species Bacteroides sp. 2201st1_D9_2201SCRN_220225. The sequence goes on from NZ_JBCODG010000043.1 coordinate 30,325, forward strand.
CGCGCCGTTCCCGCATGTCTGCCAGCCGGCGCACGACAAACAGTGTCCAAGCGATGTTTACGGGGGGCAGTCCGGTGGTGAAGATAAGTGTGCGCATGCGGTTGACGAGGTATTCCCGTATCACCTTCCGGCATACGATGTAAGCGCCTGCGGATGCTGCCGCCTTGCCGAACGTGCCGACAAGGAAGTCGATGTCTCCGGTGCAGCCGGACTCCTCGGCGCAACCGAGTCCCTGCCTGCCGCGCACGCCGAAAGCGTGGGCCTCGTCCACGTAGAGCAGCACATTGCCGTACCGGCGTTTCAGTTCTGTCAGGGCGGGCAGGTCGGCTTGGTCGCCGTCCATGCTGAAGATGCTTTCGGTGACGATGATGATTTGGCGAAAGGCGGAGTGGTGCTCTTTGAGCAGTCGTTCCAGTTGTGCCAAATCGTTGTGACGGTAGCGGATGCATTTGGCGGCAGACAGGCGGATGCCGTCAATCAGGCTGGCATGGACGAGCTTGTCGGCAAGTATCAGCGTCTGTGCATCGCTTACGGCGGGCAGGATGCCCGTGTTGGCATGATACCCGCTGTTGAACACCAGTGCGGCTTCCGTGCCGAAAAGGCGTGCCAGTTCGGCTTCCAGCTCTTCGTAAACGGTGAAGTTGCCCGTCAGCAACCGGGAAGAAGAAGAGGTGGGCAGGAACGTGTCGGGGGTGAGCGTGCGCAGGAATTCCTCGCGCAAGGCCCGGTCGGATGCCAGCCCCAGGTAGTCGTTGGACGAGAGGTTCAGCATGCGTTTGCCGTTCACGATGACATCCCTGCCGTCGTGTACCATCCGGGGCAGGCGGCGCAGGTTGCTGTGCTCTTCAAGAAGTTGCAGCTCTTGCTGCATGTGCGATATAGTGCTCATTGGCTATGTTTGTTTTTGAAATATAAGGAAGTTTATTGTTCCCTTATTTCTTTTGTAACCTTAATCTCTTATCTCTTTTATAATCTTAATCAGTCCCTTCGTCAGTGTGCCGAGCTGTTCCGGTTTGATGATAAAGGGCGGCATCAGATACACCAGCTTGCCGAACGGACGCACCCAGATACCTTCCTCGACGAAGCGCCGTTGCATCCATGCCATATCCACCGGACGTTTGGTCTCTATCACGCCGATGGCTCCGAGTACGCGCACATCCGCCACTTGCGGCAGTTGGCGCGCGGGTTCCAGCTCTTGCTTCAACTGCGCTTCGATGCGCGCCACCTTCTCCTGCCAGTTGTATTCGGGAGACGTGAGCAGGCGTACCGATGCACATGCCACGGCGCATGCCAGCGGGTTTCCCATAAACGTGGGCCCGTGCATGAATGCACCCGGGGCGTGGTTGGAGATGGTGTCCGCCACTTCGTTGGTGGCCAGTACGGCGGAAAGCGTCATGTAGCCGCCGGTCAACGCCTTACCTATGCACATGATGTCCGGTTCTACTCCGGCATGTTCCCAGGCAAACAGCTTTCCGGTGCGTCCGAAGCCCGTCGCTATTTCATCGAAGATAAGCAGCAGACCGTGTTCGCGGCATAGCTTTGCCGCTTCGCGCAGATACTGCGGATGATAGAACCACATGCCGCCTGCACCCTGTACCACGGGTTCCAGTATCAGGGCGGCCAGCTCGTCGGCATGCTGTTCGATGGTTTCCTGTAGCGGGCGGATATCTTCTGGATTCCATTCGCCGTCGAAACGCGAGCGGGGCTGCGGAACGAAATACCGCACGGGCAGTGCCGAGCCGAACAGCGAGTGCATCCCCGTCACCGGATCGCACACCGACATAGCATTCCACGTATCTCCGTGATAGCCGCTGCGGATGGTGACGAAGTTCTGCTTCTTGACGGGGGTACTCTGCGACGAAGCCCCTTGCCCTTTGGCATACCAGTACTGCACGGCCATTTTCAGGGCCACTTCCACAGCCACCGAGCCGGAGTCGGCATAGAATATCTTCTGCATGGACGGCGGAACCAGCGGCAACAGCAGTTTGCCCAGCTCGATGGCAGGGTCGTGCGTCAGTCCGCCGAACATGACGTGTGACATCTTGCCGAGCTGCTCCGTGACTGCCCGGTTCAGTACCGGATGATTGTAACCGTGCACGGCGCACCACCAGGAGGACATTCCCTCTATCAGGGTCTGCCCGCTTTCCAGCGTAATCGTTGCCCCGTCCGCCTGCTTCACCTTATATACAGGCAGCGGATGGGTGGTCGAAGTGTATGGATGCCACAGGTGCTCGCGGTCGAATTGCGAACCGCAGAATTCGTATCCGGCTTCTTCTATCAGTTTCTTGTCATCGGAAACTTTGGAGCCGAGCGTCGTCAGCAGGTCGCCCACGATAGCCGAGTTGATACCTATATATAAGGACTTCTTCACCGCATCCTTGCTCAGTTGCGAGCGTCCGCCGGCAAAGCGCAGGTAGGCGGTGGGGTTGATGAAGCGGAACAGGGCGACGGTCACCAATACCTCTTCTTCCGTCAGCGGCGGGCGGTTCTCCAGCGGAGTGCCCGGAATGGGGCTGAGCAGGTTGATGGGAATGGATTGTACACCCAGCTCTTTCAGGGTGAAAGCAAACTCAATGCGCTGTTCCATCGTCTCGCCCATGCCGATGATGCCGCCGCTGCAAATGTCCATGCCTGCGTTGCGGGCTGCCTGCAAGGTGCGCAGCTTGTCTTCCTGCGTGTGCGTGCTGCACAGGGTGGGGAAGAAAGAGGGGGCTGTTTCCAGGTTGCAGTGGTAGCGGGTGACGCCGGCATTGTGCAGGGCGCGCAGCTCTTCTTCGGCCAGCAGGCCTAAGGATGCGCATAATTGTATGGATGAGTGGCGGCGCATGTAGCGCACTGTATTACAGAGTTGTTCCAATTGTTTGAGAGAGGGTTTCCGTCCGCTCGTAACGAGGGAGAAGCGGTTGACATCCTGCCGTTCATTGTATTGTGCCTGTTCGAGGCATTCTTCAGCGGAAAGTAGGTTGTAAACGTCGGCTTGGGTGTGATAGTGGGAAGATTGTGCGCACCATTTGCAGTTTTCGGGGCAGCGTCCCGACTTGGCGTTGATGATGGAGCACATGTCAAACTCATGCTGCGAGCATTGTACGGTAATCTCGTGTGCAGCGGCGTAAAGCGCTTCACGGTCGGCGGTATTCGCCAGCCAGGCAGCTTGGTCGGGCGATATGTCTATGCCTGCCAGCACCCGGGCTTTCAGTTCGTCGATAGTCATGGTGTGAATAGAATAGGGGATAGTCCGAACCGTGTCCTGCTTCCGCAGCGAACTGTCGGCCACGTTCTTGCGCAGACAACCGATTGTGACGCATCTGCCTATGCTGGCGAATGCGGCATACGACTTCCGACTCCAGCGGCGGAAGCGTATCGTCTGTGCAGGGGATTGATTGCGTTTCACGGGTTCGGTATTTTGTTATAGATTCTTTTGACGGTGGCAAATGTAGGAAATAAAAACGAGAAAGAATTTTATATGGCTGAAAATATATAAAGAAAAGTAGGCAGGGCGGTTGGAGAAACGCTTGCTTCCTTTTTGCCGGCGTAAGCAATCCTTTATGGTTTATAGGGGGAGAACGGCGGATACCTCTATGGGGTACGGAAAGTACCAAAGGCTGGTATGGGAAGTACCAATGTTTGGTACGTCGGATACCAACGTTTGGTACAACGGCTACCAACATAGGGTACGATGAATACCAACCGTTGGTATTGTCGGTATCCCACGGTGATATTCATTGTACCCAATGGAGGTATAGGTTTATGTCTATATAGAGAAAGATATAATACAGTGAAAGGAGTTATAACTTCGGGTTGTAAACGTAATCCACCGCTTTTTGGGCTTTCAGCGACGCTTGTACGTCTATCAGCCGTTGGTTGCTGCTGCCACGGAAGTAGAGGTCTTCGTCACGCAGCTCTTCTTTGAATTTGCCGTCCACCAGCACGTCGATGTACTCCAACAGTTTTGCCTGGCGGGGATTGTGCAGTAACGTTTCAAATGTATACCCCGTATAGCACCAGATGTTCTTCCGGCTCTGCCGCTTGATGGCATGTGCCAGTTCGGTGAAGCCTTCGGGCTGGTACATAGGGTCGCCACCGCTGAATGTCACATCGGCAAAGCTGTCGGCAAGCACCTTTTGCAGTATTTCATCGGTGCTCATCCAGCGTCCGCGGTTGATGTCCCACGATTCCGGATTATGACAGCCCGGACATCCGTTGGGACATCCGGCTGCGTAGATGGCGGTACGGAATCCCGGACCGTCCACCGTAGTATCTTCTATTATATCAAGAATGGAAAGCACTATTCAACTTTTAATTTTCATGTATTACTCTGTCGTTCAGCTCGGCGAGCTTGGCTTGATTCCAACGGTCGGTAGTACCTACCAGATAGCCGGTGATGCGCTGTAGCTTGTCGATGTGGGTGCTGCCGCACTTGGGACAGGCTTCCAGGTTGACGGTAGAGTTTTCGTATCCGCAGTCCAGGCAGCGGTTGCGGTTGTGATTTACCGAGCCGTAACCGATGTTGTACCGGTCCATCATGTCCACCACACGCATAATGACTTCGGGGTTGTGGGTGGCGTCGCCGTCAATTTCTACATAGAAGATGTGTCCGCCGCGGGTCAGGTCGTGGTAGGGGGCTTCGATTTCGGCTTTGTGGCGGGCGCTGCACTTGTAGTACACGGGCACGTGGTTGGAGTTGGTGTAATAATCACGGTCCGTAATGCCCGGCAAGCAGCCGAACTTCTTGCGGTCTACACGTGTGAACTTGCCCGACAGCCCTTCGGCAGGCGTGGCCAGTACGCTGTAATTATGCTGGTATTGGTCGGAGAACTGGTTGGCACGGTCGCGCATGTAAGTCACGATTCTGAGTCCCAGTTCCTGAGCCTCTTCCGACTCTCCGTGATGCTTGCCCAAAAGCGCCACAAGACATTCCGCCAGACCGATGAACCCGATGCCCAGCGTACCCTGATTGATTACGGACGAGATGTCGTCGTTCGGTTTGAGCTTGTCGCAGCCTATCCACAAAGCGGACATCAGCAGAGGGAACTGCTTGGCGAACGCTGTCTTCTGGAACTCCATGCGTTCATGCAGTTGGCGTGCGGTAATGTCGAGCATGGCATCCAGCTTGGCGAAGAAACGGGCGATGCGCTGTTCCTTATCCGTAATGCCCATGCACTCTATGGCAAGGCGCACAATGTTGATTGTGGAGAAAGACAGGTTGCCGCGTCCGATGGATGTCTTGGGGCCGAAACGGTTTTCGAATACGCGTGTACGGCATCCCATGGTGGCTACTTCGTGCTCGTAGCGTTTCGGGTCGTCGGCTTTCCAGTCGTCACTTTGGTTGAAGGTGGCGTCCAGGTTCAGGAAGTTCGGGAAGAAACGGCGTGCGGTGACCTTGCAGGCAAGTTGGTAGAGGTCGTAGTTGCGGTCTTCGGGCAGATAGCTTACGCCGCGTTTCTTTTTCCATATCTGAATGGGGAAGATGGCCGTTTCGCCGTTGCCCACGCCCTGGTACGTGCTTTTCAGCAGTTCGCGGATGATGCAGCGTCCTTCGGCGGAAGTATCCGTACCGTAGTTGATGGAGCTGAATACCACCTGGTTGCCGCCGCGCGAGTGTATCGTGTTCATGTTGTGGATGAACGCTTCCATGGACTGATGCACGCGGGCTACGGTCTTGTTCACGGCATGCTGGATGATGCGCTGCTCGCCGGTGAGGCCGTCCAGCGGCTGTTGCAGGTAATCGGTGAGCTCTTTCCGGTAGAGATGTGAGTAATCCTCACCGTTCAGCTCTTCCAGGTTCTTTACTTCCTCGATGAAGCTGTTGCGCACGTAGGGAGCGAGGTAGAAGTCGAACGCGGGAATCGCTTGTCCGCCGTGCATTTCGTTCTGGGCGGTTTCCAATGAGATGCAGCCCAGTATGCTGGCGGTTTCAATGCGTTTCGCAGGGCGCGACTCTCCGTGTCCGGCAGAGAAGCCGTATGTAAGGATGCGATCCAGCGGGTGCTGTACGCAAGTCAGGCTTTTGGTGGGGTAATAATCCTTATCGTGGATGTGCAGATAGTTTTGGCTGACGGCATCCAGCACTTCTTCGCTCAGTAGATAGTCGTCAACGAAGGGTTTGGTGGTTTCGCTGGCAAACTTCATCATCATGCCCGCCGGGGTGTCGGCGTTCATATTGGCATTCTCACGGGTGATGTCGTTGGATTTGATGTTGATGATTTCCAGAAACATATCGCGCGTTTTCGCCTTGCGGGCAATGCTGCGCTGGTTGCGGTAGGCAATGTATTTCTGTGCTACATCTTTACGGCTGCTCTTCATCAGTTCCATTTCCACCAGGTCCTGAATGGCTTCCACCGTCATCTGGGCATCGCCCTTAAAGGAGATGTGGTCGGTGATCTGGCGTATCAGTTGCATGTCTTCTCCCTTGTCCGTATGGAGCATGGCCTTGCGG
>NZ_JBCODG010000044.1:0-4396 GCF_040928965.1 Bacteroides sp. 2201st1_D9_2201SCRN_220225
AGATCTAAATGATCCCCTGATTCCGGGGCTTTTTGATTAATTGTTTAACTCGTCCCATTTTAACGGGACACTAATGAATGCTTCTCTGTAATTCGGGTAGGTATGGTATAAAAAAGAAGGTGTAAGTTTTTCCCAACGGGACTTACACCTTCTTATCTGAAAAAATAATTATTATTTTCCTTTATGCCTGTTCGCGCGTTTCCTGCGGATTTCGGCTTTCATTTTCGCCGCACCGGAACCATGCAGGCCGGTGATATAGGTCTTTTTCTTGGCTTTGGTCTTGATTTTGTTTTCTTCTTTAGGCTTCTCTTTCTTGCCTTTGAAAACAATACCGCCCATCATTGCTTCTTCTATACTCACGTTGTTGATGTATTAAGTAATTAATAGTAATCCTCTTGTTGCAAAGTATGCCGTACAATTTACTTGGCGGGCAGTATCTCAATCCAGTAATCGTCGGGGTCGTTAATGAAATAGAGTCCCATGGCGGTATTTTCAAAACATACCCAGCCGTTTTCCTTGTGATATTGGCGGATTGCATCATAGTCTCCGGCCACGCGGAAGCAGAGATGGCTTTCGTTCTCGCCCAGTTCGTAGGCTTGGGGATGTTCTTTCAGGCAGGTCAGTTCCAGAAGAAAACCCGTGCTGCCGTCGGTGAGGTAGACCAGCGTGAAAGAGCCGTCCGACGACTCTTTCCGATGATGTTCCTTCAGTCCCAATGCTTGTTCGTAGAAAGCGATGCTGCGTTCCAGGTTGGTGACGTTTATATTAAAATGGTCGAATTTGCTTTTTATTTCCACTGTTGTTACTTTTTTAGGTTTATATATCGGTTTATTTAATTTTTGCTTTCAGGATTTCGCCGATGTATGTACGCGGCATACCTTCTATCGGGGCTTGTGACGGCACTTTCTTACATTCCAGAATGACGGAAGGCTCTGTCTGTCCGTTGGGGTAGAAGCGTACGGTATAATTCTGGGCCGCTTCCATCTGTGCATAAGGCTGTTCCGGTGACAGAATGGTGAAGATTACCGGCTTGTTGCCTGCTATCTTGCCTAACGAGCCGCCGGCATTGGCAGTCATCATCGTCATATTGAAAGGTTCTTCGCCAATCACAATCACCAGCTTGCCGTTGCCGGTCTGGATGGCATCGGCGGGAACTGCATCCGGAGCTACCTCTTTATAGGCGCTTGGTACAGCCTGTACATTTGTTTGCGGTGTGGCGGCAACCGTAACCGTAGCCGGTGTTGTAGCGGTGGCCTTGGGAGTTTCTACTGTAACTTGCGTTTTGGGGGCAATCACCGTTGTACCCGAATTGACGAGCGCCTTTGTCTCTTTCTTTTCTTCTTTCTTTTCCTCTACAGGAGCTTGGGCGGCGGTGCTGGCGCTTAAGGCTTCCGTTACCTCAATGCAGAGGGCATCGACGAAGTCCACGGTCTTTCTGCGCCATTTGGCAAGTCCGCGCACCAGTTTGGTTTGAGACTTGTTCAAGGCGTACTTGTCGGTAATCCATTCTTCGGCGGTATATTTCTCTTTTCCTTCGCGGTAGTTGAAACGTATCTTCTCTACTTCAAAAACACATTTTTCCGGTTGGCAGGTGACGGTGAGCTGATAAAGAATTTTCGTTCTGTCCAGTGACAATGCGGTGGAGCTGAACACAATCCATTCATCGCCGATGCCTACAATCTGTCCTTTCTCCTTGTCGGAAAAGACTACGCGGCTGTTATTCCCGTTCTTTGCCAGACGTGCATCCATCCACCTCAACAGGCGGGAGTAGATTGTGTCTTGAGACATTCCGGGGATACTGAAATCTTTGGTGAATACTACCTTGCCGTCCACTTCCGGAACAGCGCCGGCCAGATATTTGCTGTCATCCCTCTGGGCATGCAGCAAGGCAGGCATGCAAAGGCAGAACAGCACAATAAGAACCTGTGTTAAATTTTTCATAATGCTATGTTTTATTTAGTAATGTCAAAACTCTCACCCCGGCGGGAGATTGTAAGGAAACGGCAACCCCGGCTTTCGGCAAAGGTGCGGAAAGCGTTGCCGCCCCGGTAATCCTCACTGAAGTGCATAGGTGCAAATATAGCGGTTTTTATCCGTTCCACGAACTGTTCCGCACCGCGCATGTAATCTTTTCCGATGCGGCTGTCCACCGGAAACATGGCTATATCTACCCGGGGAGCCTTTTGTTGCAGGTTTTTTATCTCTGCAAGAAAGTCGCCTTCCGCCTTGCGTATCTCCTGCGGAGTGGACTCTTCGCTCCAATGCCAGTTGTTCAGGTCGCCGGCATGGAACAGGCGTACGCCTTGCAAATCTATCAGGAAAGAGATGCCTACATCGGTGGAGCCGAAGGCTTCGATACGGATATTTTCATCTTCGTAGACATCCCCCTTATTTATGTAAACGGCATCTTCCGCCGTGGCACGCCGGTGTTTCAGAATATCTTTGGAGAAGATATACCGGATGTCGGGCCACTGTTCCTTCCATGAAAGGATGTCGCGGTTGAAGTGGTCGGGGTGGAAATGCGAGGAAAGCACGTAGAGCGTTCCCGGCTTCTTTAGCAGATGGTCGTGTACGATTCCCCGGTCCGGCGCCTCTTCCGAGGAGTCTTTGTAGTAATCGATAATGACCGTTATTCCGTCCGCTTCAATCGCGAAGCCGCTGTGGTAAATATAATCAAGTTTCATTGTACGGTTTCAATTATAGCGCAATATTACAAAAAACACCACACAAACTTCCGGTTTGGCTGTTATTTTATGCAAAAGTCCTACATCGGGACTTCAATCAGCAGGATATGCGAATCTTGCAGCGTTTCCAACTCAAAACTGTCGGTTTCGTATACTCCCATACCGTCGCGGCGGGACAGCACTGTGCCGTCTACCTTTATTTCGCCCTCTATGAGGAAGATGTACACGCCGGCGTGCGACTGGTGCAGGTGATATCCCAGCTTCTTTCCGGCCTCGACTTCTCCGATGGAGAACCATGCCTGTTGCAGCATCCCGGCAGGAGCATTGCCGTCGGGCGATACGATAAGCGAAAGCTTGTTCTTGTGCAGATAGGGACGGATGTCATAATCCTGATAGGCGGGCGGGGTATTCAGCTTTTCGGGTATTACCCAGATTTGGAGAAACTCTGCCGGTTCGGTATCGCTTCCATTCATTTCGCTGTGGTAGATGCCCGTGCCTGCACTCATGGTCTGGATGTCGCCTATGGTGATGGTACGGCTGTTTTGTTTGCTGTCGCCATGCTTCAGCTTGCCTTTCAGGGGAATGGAGATAATCTCCATGTTCTTATGCGGATGGGTTCCGAAGCCTTTTCCCGGAGCTATCCGGTCGTCGTTCAGAACGCGCAGCGCGCCGAAATTCATGCGGCGGGGGTTGTAATACTTGTCAAAACTGAATGTATGGCGGCTGTCGAGCCAGTCATACGAAGAGCGTCCACGGCTTTCGGCTTTGTCTGTTACTTTTTTCATAATCTGTCTTTTTAGTGGTTTATCTGTGTGTAACAAGCAGGCGGGCCTGAAAGTTTGAGCCGTGGATGATTAATGTTCTATAAACGCTTTTTTACAGTCTGACCTCGTTTTCCAGCTTCTTGTGTTCCATGAAGTCCTTTATATTCATCAGGGTAGTGGATGCGATGTTGGCAAGGGCTTCACGCGTGAAGAATGCCTGGTGGGAAGTCACGATTACGTTATTGAATGACAGCAGGCGTGCCAGCGTATCGTCGTCGATAATCTTGTCCGACCGGTCTTCGTAGAAATATTCGCTCTCTTCCTCGTACACATCCAGCCCGGCAGAACCGATTTTCTTGTTTTTCAGTCCTTCTATCAGGGCATTGGTATGGATGAGCTGTCCCCGGCCGGTGTTGATAATCATCACGCCGTCCTTCATCTTACTGATGGAGTAGTCGTTAATCAGGTATCTGGTCTGCTCCGTGAGCGGGCAGTGCAGGGAGATGATGTCCGAGCTGCGGTACAGTTCGTCCAGCGTGGTGTATACCACCTGGTGCTCGCGGGCGAAATTGTAGTCGGGATACAGGTCGTAGGCGAGGATGTTCATGCCGAAACCGCGCAGGATGGCGATTAACTTCTTGGCTATTTTGCCTGTGCCGATGATACCTGCCGTTTTGCCATACATGTCGAATCCCAAAAGGCCGTGCAGGGAGAAGTTGCCGTCGCGTGTGCGCCAGGTGGCACGGGGTATCTTCCGGTTGAGGGAGAGCATGAGGGCAACGGTGTATTCCGCTACCGCGTAAGGGGAGTAGGCGGGGACGCGCACCACGGTGATGCCGTTTTCCGCTGCCGCTTTCAGGTCTACATTATTATATCCGGCGCAGCGCAGGGCAAGGAGTTTCACTCCGTTTGCCGCCAGTTGCCGGATAACTTCCGCGTCGGCAGTAT
>NZ_JBCODG010000044.1:4547-36899 GCF_040928965.1 Bacteroides sp. 2201st1_D9_2201SCRN_220225
GCCGAAGAATGCAATAGTATATGCCATGAGATTTTAAGTTTTGGTGAATATTCGCAGGTTATTAAGTGTGCATGACGGATGCGCTTCGTATAAGTGCACTTTCTGCATTTGTTAAAAGGCGGCATGCACAAAGAATATAACGTGCGCAAAGGTAAGAATGTTCGGGACATATCCGGCAGGTTGTGCTCATAATCTGTTGTCCGGATGATGAGTGCCGGCGATAGCAGGCGCTATGTTGTTCCGACACGGAGAAAGTTTTGTTCCGTCATGGTGGAACGGAACTTTCTCCGTGGTGGAATGAAATTTACCCCATGGTGGAACGATTTGGCATCGGCTGCTTTTCCCTTTGGGCATAGGGGCAGTATATGCAAGCGGCAGGGACGGCAAATGGAGCAATCCCTTGTCTGTTTCAGCATGAATATTGGTGAATGTTTCAGTAGAAACTATTGATTTTTTCAATTAAATTCTTCGGTTTTCCTAAATTAAATGCGCAAAATTGTTATTTATGTGCAATATTATTGTACCTTTGCGCCCGAAAACAATAAAAAAGATTTAGATGAGAAAAATTTCTTTGATTAGCATTGCGATGTTAATCGTTTCAATTCCAACTTTTGCAGGAGGTCTCCTGACAAATACAAATCAACACCCTGCCTTTCTTCGTATGCTGTCGCGCGGCGCAAACACCACCAGTGTGGATGCTGCCTTGTCCAACCCTGCGGGTCTGGCTTTCCTGCCGAAAGACGGGTTTTATACATCCTTGAGTATTCAGAGTGCGTTCCAGACAAGAGATATCGATGCTTCGTGCGAGGCTTTGGGGCTGGACAAATATTATGAAGGCAAGGCTTCTGCGCCTGTCATTCCCAGTGTGTTTGCCGCTTATAAGAAGGGCGACTGGACCATCTCCGGTTTCTTCGGCATTACCGGCGGAGGCGGAAAAGCTTCGTTCGATGACGGCTTGTCCATGTTCGACGCCATGGTGATAGGCGGATTGCTGCAACAGGGTATTCCGGGCAAAGCCTATACACTGAACAGCTACATGGACGGCAAGCAGTATATCTACTCCGTGCAGTTGGGGCTGACCTATAAGATAACGGACTGGCTGTCTGCCTTTGCAGGCGGGCGCATGAACTACTTTACGGGTGGTTACAAAGGTGCGCTGAATGCCAGTGCGGCCGTTGATTTGCCTTTGCCCACCGGTGGAGCGATACCCGTTGGAACCGAGCTTATCGGCATCGACCTGGATTGCAGCCAGACCGGTTGGGGATTTACTCCGGTTATCGGTTTGGATGCCAAGTTCGGCAAACTGACGATTGGTGCGAAATACGAGTTCAAGGCCAATCTGAACATTGAAAATAACACGAAGATAAATTCGCTACGCATGATAGGCGCTCCCGAAAGTGAGCTGGAGGACTACAAACACGGTGTAAATACGCCGAACGACATTCCCGCCATGCTTTCGGTGGCTGCTGCCTATGAGTTCCTTCCTGTGCTGCGCGCATCGGTGGAGTATCACTTCTACGACGATAAGAACGCAGGCATGGCAGGTGGCAAACAGAAGTTCCTGACGAAAGGGACAAACGAGTATCTGGCCGGTATAGAGTGGGATGTTATCAAAAGACTGACCCTGAGCGGCGGTGTGCAGTTTACCGATTATGGTTTGTCCGATGACTATCAGAGCGACACAAGCTTCTCGTGCGATTCCTACTCGCTGGGTGTGGGCGCGAAGTTGCAGCTTTCGGAAAGAGCCGATTTGAATGTGGGCTATATGTGGACCAACTATGAGGATTATACCAAAACCGGCCAAAACTATCAGGGCACAAATCTGCCCGGTACAAACGTGTACAGCCGTACCAACAAGGTATTCGGCCTCAGCATAGACTATCGCTTCTGATCTTTCATAATCCTTTATATACGTAAGAGAGGATGTGTCGCAAATTCGGCTGGCACATCCTCTCTTTGTCTTATGCCTTTAGGGCTTTTATTTCTTTCCTTTTTATTTCTTTCCTTTTACGGATTTCCGTGCAGGTTTCAGAAGGAATATTGCACCAGCAGGTTCATGCGGTTGGCATGGTTGGTGGAATTGTCGAAGTTCGTACGCCAGCCGCGCAGATACTCTGCACCTACCTGCATGTTGGGGGTGACATTCCAGAACAGGTTTGCTACGAAATATTGTCCATAGCGGTAAGTGGACGGTTCGTTGGCAGGATACCCGTTTTCGGAATAGAGGCGTGACATGCTGTATGTGCTTGAAAGGAACACTTTCGGACTGATGTTGTATTGCAGTCCGGCATACCAGCCCAGCATCGGCAATGCTTGCATTTTGCCTGCTTCATCGGGATTGGGAACGATGTCCACGTTCAGGTTGCTGAGGTCGTTCAGGTATTGCCCGATGCCTTTCCCGTAGGTGGCTTGCCCGAACACCTGCCATTGTTTGCCCAGATTGAAGGTGGTGGATGCCTGTATGCCGAAGCCGGTAACGGCATGCGCCTTGTCGCTCAGGGTGCTGGTGTAGGTCATGCTGCGGATAAGTCCGCCTACGCGCACATGGCTTTTGCTGTTCCAGCCGTACTGCGCATAAGCGGTGAAGTCGGGCATGCGCTGTTGTGCGATGTCGAGCTCGCTGTTGGTTGTGCCGTCTACCGCAGGCACTTCGACAGAGGCGTTGAAACGGAAGTTTTTCAGCCCTTTGTAGGTGTATGACACTTGGGTGGCGCGGTAAAAGGTGGCTCCGTTAGGCCCCTGGAAGTCGATGGTGGAAGGCATTGCGCCCAGGTCCATGAAGCCGCCGTAGGTGTAGCCCACCGTCACGTCGCGGAAAGACACGTAGGCATTGCGCAGTTGGAAGCCTTTGTTGGAACCGTCGCGGAAGTTGCCGGCGGTGTACACCACGAAGTCGCCGAGAATCTTGGTATGCCCCACCAGTTTCAGGAAAATGGTGGACGTGCTGGCATCCATTTGAAACTGGTTTCTGATTTTGCTCCCGTTGGGGATGTAGGCGGGGATAAAGTCGATGTTGTCGACGATGCCGCCGAAGTCGTACTCTGCCGTGGCGCGTACATAGCCGCCGATGCCCAGGGCGAACTTCCCTTTTCTGTCCGTCAGCAGGAAGCGGGGCGCCTGCGGTTCGTGGATGTAGGGCATTTGCGACTCGTTCATGATGCGGATTATCTCGTCGCCCGCTTTGTCTATGGTGACCAATACGACACCTTTGGGAGACTCATCCTCGATAATCACTTTTTTCTGTGCGTGGACTGCGAGGGCAGACAGTGCCGCACCGCACAACAGAAACATTGTTTTTAAGATTGTTTTCATTTAAGTTAGGTTTTGGTGAATGTGCTTTGAACAACTTAAATTTAAAATGGTTTTGCAGTCATCGGAAGAAAGCGTATCTTTGCACCCGATTTAACAAGAGTGAAATCATTAGTTACATGTATGATGCCGTGAATAGCGGTCGTGTATTCTAGAACACCACGTAAAAAACAGGAATATGAAGCAAAAAGTATCTGTACCCTTTATGCTGCTGGGCATTCTGTTCAATGTCTGTCTGATAGCGGCCAATCTTCTCGAGACAAAAGTAATCCAGGTTTTCGGCATTACCGTTACTGCCGGACTGTTAGTGTTTCCCGTTTCTTATATCATCAACGACTGCATTGCCGAGGTGTGGGGCTTCCGCAAGGCGCGCCTGATTATCTGGAGCGGCTTCGCCATGAACTTCTTTGTGGTGATGTTGGGACTGATTGCCGTGGCACTGCCTGCCGCTCCCTTTTGGGACGGGGCGCCCCATTTCAACTTCGTGTTCGGCATGGCGCCGCGCATTGTTGCCGCCAGCCTGACGGCATTTCTGGTAGGTTCGTTTCTGAACGCCTACGTCATGAGCCGCATGAAAGTGGCGAGCGGCGGACGTCATTTTTCCGCACGTGCCATCTGGTCCACGGTAGTGGGCGAGACGGCCGATTCGCTGATATTCTTTCCGGTGGCGTTCGGAGGCATTATCGCATGGCAGGAATTGCTGCTGATGATGTGCACCCAGATTGTACTGAAATCCATGTACGAGGTGATAATACTGCCGGTGACCATCCGGGTGGTGAAAGCCATTAAAAGGATAGACGGTAGCGATGTCTACGACGAGGGGATTTCTTACAAGGTGTGGAAAATCAGTGAAATTTAAGTAGTAGAGGTTGTCATAAATATATAATAAGGTGAATAAAGAAGCAGCATTGGTCGTATTCAGCGGTGGGCAGGATTCGACAACTTGCCTGTTTTGGGCAAAGCGTGAGTTCAGGAAAGTATATGCGTTGAGCTTTCTGTATGGGCAGAAGCATCAGAAGGAAGTGGAGCTGGCGCGGGAGATAGCGCGTAAAGCGGAAGTGGAGTTTGAAGTAATGGATGTTTCCTTCATCGGCAAGTTGGGGCATAATTCGTTGACGGACCCCGATATGGTGATGGACCGGGAGAAGCCGGCAGACAGCGTTCCGAATACTTTTGTGCCGGGGCGCAACCTGTTCTTCCTCAGCATTGCCGCCGTCTATGCCCGCGAAAAGGGTATCAACCACATCGTGACGGGTGTGTCGCAAACGGATTTCAGCGGGTATCCCGATTGCAGGGACGCATTTATCAAATCGCTCAACGTAACGCTCAACCTTGCCATGGACGAGCAGTTCGTACTCCATACTCCGTTGATGTGGATTGACAAAGCCGAGACTTGGGCGCTGGCGGATGAACTGGGAGTGCTCGACCTGATTCGTCATGAAACGCTGACCTGTTACAACGGCATCCCCGGCGACGGCTGCGGACACTGCCCCGCATGCAAGCTCCGCAGAGAGGGGCTGGAGAAGTATCTGGCGGGAAAATGACGAATGTATTATACTACAAAGGAAACAGAACCGATTATAAACCGATTGTAATATGACCGAATTAAAAGACCAACTTTCCTTATTAGGAAGAAAGACAGAGTACAAGCAGGATTACGCCCCCGAAGTGCTGGAGGCATTCGACAACAAACATCCCGGTAACGATTACTGGGTACGTTTCAACTGCCCGGAGTTCACCAGCCTTTGCCCGATAACGGGACAGCCCGATTTTGCGGAAATCCGCATCAGCTACATTCCCGATGTGAAAATGGTGGAGAGCAAGAGTCTGAAGCTCTATCTCTTCAGTTTCCGCAACCACGGCGCTTTCCACGAGGATTGCGTCAATATTATAATGAAAGACCTCATCCGTCTGATGAATCCCAAGTACATTGAGGTTACGGGCATCTTCACCCCGCGCGGCGGCATCTCCATTTATCCCTATGCAAACTATGGACGTCCCGGCACGAAGTACGAAAAAATGGCGGAACATCGCTTGATGAACCGCGAATAGAATGGTGGAATATACCTATCAATAGCGATTGCGGGTGTGATACTTTCTTAGCATGGCGTCGGTATAATTACCTAAAAGAGGTGATTGTGAGGTTGCTTTTTTCTAATGACCTTTGCATACGGTATTAGTAACAACTTAACAATCACTTCAAATTGAAAACAGCCATATTTAGTTTATTATTTTTCTTCTTGACGGCATGCGCCTTTTCTGTATATGCGCAGAGACCGGGCAAGACGATGATTTCGGGTAAAATCCTGTCTACGGAGAAAGAAGTCGTGGATTTTGCGACGGTCTATCTGAAAGGGACCGGTTACGGGGGAATAACCAATCAGGAAGGTATCTATCATGTGAGTGCGCCTGCGGGCGACTATACGCTGGTGGTGTCGGCCGTCGGCTATAAAACCGTAGAGAAACCGGTGACGCTGGTCAGAGGGCAAAGGGTGAGGCAGAATGTCACAATCACCCCCGAAACTCAGCAACTGGACGAAGTAACGGTGGTGTCGACGGGCGTGAGCCGTGTCAAGCGGTCGGCATTCAACGCCGTGGCGGTGGATACGAAAGAGTTGCAGAACACTACCAGAAACCTGAGCGATGCACTGACCAAAGCGCCGGGAATGAAACTGCGCGAGTCGGGTGGGGTAGGGTCGGACATGCAGCTCATGCTGGACGGCTTCAGCGGGAAGCATGTAAAGGTCTTTATAGACGGCGTGCCGCAGGAAGGCGTCGGAAGCTCTTTTGCGCTGAACAATATCCCCGTGAATTTTGCCGACCGCATTGAGGTGTACAAAGGCGTAGTGCCGGTGGGATTCGGTACGGATGCCATCGGCGGGGTTATCAATATCGTTACGAACAAGAAACGCCGCCGCTGGTTTCTGGATGCGTCCTACTCGTACGGTTCGTTCAATACGCATAAGTCCAACGTACACTTCGGGCAGACTTTCAAGAACGGTTTTACGTACGAAATCAACGCGTTTCAGAACTATTCGGACAATGACTACCGCATCGACTCCCCGGTGGAGGACTTTGAAACGGGCAGGATAGACCGTGACAAGAAGGTGCGCGTACGGCGCTTCAACGATACTTACCACAATGAAGCGGTTATCGGCAAGGTAGGCGTTATCGACAAGAAGTGGGCGGACCGTTTGATGTTCGGTTTCACTTACTCCAATATGTACCAGGATGTACAGACCGGCGTACGGCAGGACATCGTGTACGGACAGAAACACCGCAAGGGACATTCGCTGATGCCTTCGTTGGAGTATAACAAGCGCAACCTGTTTGCGAAGGGACTGGATGTAGTGCTGACCGTCAACTACAACAAGAACCTGACGACCAATGTGGATACCGCTTCCTATAAGTACAACTGGTACGGGGAAAGGAAGCTGCTGAACTCTCCCGGAGAGCAGTCCTACCAGCACTCGCGCGCCGACAACAATAACTGGAACGGTACGTTTACCGCCAATTACCGCCTCGGAAGGGTGCACACGCTGACGTTCAACCACGTGCTGAATGCTTTCAGCCGTTCCAATACTTCATTGCTTGCCAAAGAAGAGCAGTCGGATGCCATTGCCAAAGAGACCCGCAAGAATATCTCCGGCCTCTCTTACCGCCTGATGCCGTCCGAAGACTGGAACTTATCCGTATTCGGCAAGCATTACAACCAGTTTGTCGCCGGACCTGTGGCTACGGATGCCAATCAGAACGACTATGTACGCACCACCCGCAGCGTACATTCCGTAGGCTATGGAGCGGCGGGCACTTACTTCATCCTGCCGGGACTGCAAGCCAAGCTGTCCTATGAAAAGGCCTACCGCCTGCCCACCATCGAAGAGATGTTCGGCAATGAGGACCTGGAAATGGGCGACATCGGCATCCGGCCGGAGAACAGCGACAACATCAACCTGAACCTGAGCTATAACAAGACTTTCGGCAAACATTCCGTGTACGTGGAAGGCGGCTTTGTCTACCGTAACACCAAAGACTACATCCAGCGCAACATCACCGACCTGAGCGGCGGCAAGTCCGCAGCCACTTACGTCAATTACGGCAAGGTGCTGACGAAGGGATATAACATCTCCGCCCGCTACGGCTTTGGCAGGTGGTTGAGTGTGGGCGGCAACTTCACGCAGATGAACGTGTGCGACAATATGAAGACTTCCATATCCGGCAGTGCGGAGAATATAGCTTATAAGGAACGCATGCCCAACCTGCCTTATATTTTTGCCGATTCCGATGTGACCTTCTACTGGCGCGACCTCTGGAAAAAAGGCAATGCGCTGACTGTATCTTACGACAACCAGTACTTGCACAGCTTTACCTATTATTCTTCCAAAATCGGTTCGAACAAGGGCGACTACGTGGTTCCGAGCCAGTTCTCCCACAACCTGAGCCTTTCCTACAGTCTCCGTAGCGGACGCTACAACCTCTCGTTCGAGTGCCGGAACTTTACGGACGAGCAACTGTACGACAACTTCAGTCTGCAGAAAGCCGGACGGGCATTCTATGGAAAGGTGCGCGTATACTTCGGCAATTGAAACCATGAATCAATAACGATTAGTGTAATATAATAAAACAAAACAACATGAAAAAGAATCTTTTATCAGCCGTACTTCTCACTTCTGCGATGGCAGGAACGGCATTGACATCCTGCACGGATACGGAGGTGCCGGGCGGTGGAAACAATAATGGAACCAAAGGCGATTTCGTGATCGCTTCCTCTGTCACCGCTTCGAGCAATACGACTAACGTATTGCTGACTTCCAAGACTTTGGACGAAGGCTCTGTTTCTACCATCAACAACGGACTCGTCAACGACGGCGCTTCCCAATGGGTGTTCTACAAGAACCGGTATCTCTATGGACTGACTTACAATCAGGGAAGTGCCGGAACCACCCGTTCTTATATCATGAACTCCAACCACGAAGTGCAGGCGCGTTCGGGAGAGTTTGCAGTGAAGAGATTCACTACCTACGGCATCTACGATAAGTATATCATAACCGCCTCTACCGGTGACGGACCTGCGGAGTATGCCGACGGCAACCTGTATCTGCCTAAAACCTTCCTGCTCTCTTACCTGGATGTAGCGGACGAAACCTTCAACACCAACGATACGAAAAACAAGGCCTACCAGTCCGAGAATTTCCTGGGCAACGGCGAGTTCGTGACATTGGCCGGAATTCAGGAGCATAACAACAAGATATACAGTGCAGCCGTTCCCATGGGGCTGAGCCAGTATGGCGCTGCCGTAGACGGCGGTAAGTATATATTGCCGGGCAATGAGGATTTGGTAAAGACCGAAGACGGCGGTTCCAACAGCAGCTCGTATAAGAAAGGTGAATTGCAGTGGACACAGTATCCCAATGAATGCTGGGTGGCAATCTTTGATGATGCTACGATGATAACGAAGAAACTTATCAGTACGGATAAAATCAGTTATGCCTGCGGCCGTTTCAAATCCCAATATTACCAGACTATCTGGGAAGCCGGCAACGGTGATATTTACGTATTCTCTCCAAGCTATGCCAAGACGATGAAGGATGCCCGCCAGCAGACAGTCTTGCCGGCAGGTGTGGTACGCATCCCCAATGGCCGGGAAGACTTCGACAGCTACTACTGCGACCTGGAGAAACAGAGCGGCGGAAAATCCTTCCTGCGTTGCTGGCATATTGCAGATGATTATTTCCTGTTGCTGATGTACGACCGCCCTCTGACGGAGACGGGCTTTGAAGCCAAAGAACTGGCTGTGTTCAAAGCGGAAAGCAAGAAACTTACCTATGTCACCGGTCTTCCGTCGGCAGACCTGATTTCCGGCTTCGGCAACACTCCGTATACGGAGAACGGTTATGCCTATATGGCTGTGACTACCACCGACGGCCATCCGGCTGTTTACAAGATAGACCCGTCCAGCGCCACTGCCACAAAAGGTGTTACGGTAGAGGCTACGCAGATTACAGGTATCGGCAAGTTGAGCCCTCTTAACTGACTGCAATGAAGAAAGCATTTCGTAAAATACATCTGTGGCTGTCTGTCCCTTTCGGGCTGATTATTACGGTTATCTGCTTTTCGGGAGCTGTGCTGGTATTTGAAGACGAAGTAATGGAGCTGTGCAGGCGCGACCTCTATTATGTGGAAAAGGTAAGCGGCGCTCCGCTTCCCGTGGAATACCTGATAGAGAAAGTCTCCGAAACACTGCCGGACGGTGTTGCTGTTACAGGCATCTCCATCTCTTCCGATGCGGAACGTGCCTGTCGGGTCAGTCTGTCGAAACCGCGGCGGGCATCCGTTTATGTAGACCAATATACCGGTGAGGTAAAAGGTAGGTATGAGCGTGCGCCGTTCTTCCTCACCATGTTTCGCCTGCACCGCTGGCTGCTGGACAGCATGAAGCCGGACGGCGGAATATTCTGGGGCAAGATGGTTGTGGGGGTAAGTACGCTGATGTTCGTGTTCGTACTGGTTTCGGGCATTGTCATCTGGTGGCCCCGCACAAAGAAAGCCCTGAAGAACAGCCTGAAGATTGTCGCCGATAAAGGCCGGTTCCGCTTTTGGCACGATTTGCACGTGGCGGGAGGCATGTATGCGCTTGTCTTGCTTCTGGCAATGGCGTTGACCGGGCTTACATGGTCTTTCCCCTGGTATCGCGCAAGCTTTTATAAGGTATTTGGAGTAGAGGCCAAACAAGGGACGGGGCATCACGATGCCCCGCAAGCGGCTGCTACTTCATATGCTTGCTGGCAACAGGTTTATGAGGAACTGAAAGAACGTAACAACGGCTATAAACAGATTACGGTTTCCAATGGTTCTGCCACCGTATCTTTTGAACGTTTCGGCAATCAGCGGGCTTCCGACCGTTATACCTTTAATCCGAGCAACGGCGAAATCACCGGAACCGCCTTGTATAAGGATGCCGATGCTTCGGGCAGGATACGCGGCTGGATATATTCCGTGCATGTGGGCAGTTGGGGAGGTATGTTTACCCGTGTACTGACATTCATTGCCGCATTGCTGGGCGGAACGCTTCCATTGACGGGCTATTATCTGTGGATACGGCGTATCGGCCGCAAGGCTAAAGCCGCACCGAACCGATAAGGGCAGCTCTTTGCTCTACCTATAATTTGTATCTCTTTCAGGCCTTACTTTGCCTGCATCCTTTTCTCCGGACGTAGCTAAGATTCCGGCAGATATGTTCCCCACCGTGAAACAAACCGTTTCCCGGTGGGGAACGACTTGTTCCACGGCGGGGAACGGTTAGTTTCTCCTGAGGAAACTTCCGTTTCCATCAGGGGAAATTATTGTTTTCATCAGGGGAAACCGAAGTTTCTCCTTAATGAAACGTTTGTTGTCTTTTATGCAGGATTGATTATCCTTCTGATTTCAGCCTCTGTTCCGCAGAATGGTCCGTGTGTTTGCAGCTTGATGGTACACATGGCAGCGGCAAAGCAGCCTGCTTCCCGATAGGATGCGCCTTTGTTCCGCATATACAGATAGCCCACCATATAAGTATCTCCGCATCCGGTGGCATCCACTATCTGCAGGGCGGAGTAGGCGGGAATTTCATGGAACTGTCCTTTGGCATATATCAGCGAACCTTTGTCTCCCAACGTCAGCAGCACTTCTTTCACACCCCAGTCTGCAATGAGCAGGGCGGCTTCGTGAGGCTCTTTGCAGCCGGTAAGGACTTCCATTTCGGTTTCGTTGGCCTTTAAGATATGGATGTGCTTCAAGGCTTCTCTCTTTTCCGGCCAGTCTACGGGCAGCACCTTTTCATTGTCCACCTTGCGCAGGAACCCCTGAACGTCTACCGAAAGCAGGCCTTTGCCCGACAGGTATTTGATGACGTCCAATGAAAAGTCGTCGGCAAGCAGGCTGCCCAGGTGGATAATCCGTGCATTGACGTCCTGCAGGCCTTCCATTGTGAACGGGTCGGCCTTTGCCGTGACGCGTTGCGTACGTTCGTTCTGGTTTTCTCCGTATATGTTTTCAAAGCAGACGGAACGGGCACTGGGCAGAGCTTTTACCTCAATGCCTTCTTTCCGTATGTCTTCCACAACGTTCATCTCCGTGTGGGCAAGGGATGTGACCAATAAGAAGCCGTTCGGGTCGAGATGCTTGATGGCATGTGCAAAGTAAAAGGAAGTGCCGCCCGGCATGTATATCGTGTTCTTGGTGGTAACTATCTTGTCTTGTGTAATATAACCGATGCAGCATAAATCGTGTACACTCATTGTTCCCTATTGTTTTGATTTGTTTATTTGTAATTTTGCTGCAAAGGTAATGAATTATTGAGAAAAACGGTAATACTTTGTCAGTCCAGTATCTTCTTCATGAGTTCGTCATACTTCTTGTCGTCACCTGCCATGACCTTCAGTTGCCGGGTAAGCAGTTTGAGGTGAAGGCTTTCGTCCGCAATCAGTTTTGTCAGCAGCTTGTGGGCAATGTCTGCGGTTGGTGTACTTGCGGTAATTCGTTCCTTCACCGACTTGTAGAACCCGATAGTGGCCACTTCCGAGTGCGCGGCGAGGGTGAGCGCTTCGACGGGTGTTTCGCCTATATTGACGTTCTTGCTGTCATACGGTTTGGGAAGTGTACCGCCCAGTGCTACGATGGCGTCCCGTATGTGTGCGTAATGCTTCATTTCCACCAAGGCGATGCCCAGCATCAGTTCGCCGATTTCATCTTCAAAGACGGCTTCCTGCTGGGTATATTGCAGGATAGCGGTAATTTCGGAATACTCCGCATTTTCTATGGCAGGATAGAACCATTCGGGCTGTACGCCGTCATTGGGTTTCATGTCATCGGGCTCCACCCATTCCACATCCTGGTTCGAATACTTTAGCACATCCACCAGGGCATCCGCCATTTTATCCACATAATTAATCATATCAGTTAAGTTTTAGAGTTATGTGGGGGACAACAATCGGTAAAGGCACTTGGTTTGGAGTATTTTAAAATATTCGGGAATGTTTGCAGTATATTCGTGCGATTTAACCGTTTGTGGCGTTTGTTTTGTGCCAATGCCGGCAAGATAATCCTTTTTAATTCTGTGCATATTTATATTCTGTCGGTGTCATTCCCGTTATCTTCTTGAACAGGCAGGTGAAGTGCTGTGAGTTTGCATATCCCAGCTTCCTGGCTGTCATGCCGACCGTATAATCCTTGTTCCGCAACATCTTCTTAGCCATGTCCAGCCGCATCAGTTGAAAGTATTCGTGCATGCTTTTTCCGGTCTCGAACTTGAGCAGGTCGCGGAAATAGCAAGGTGACAAGTGAAGAGCGTCTGCACAATATTCTTCTGTGGGCATCGCACCGCCTTCCAGTCTGCCGGACAAGATGTATCCGTTCAGAAGTGAATGGATTTTGTGCAGAATTATTTTATTGGCTTCGCAACGGGTAATGAACTGGCGTTCGTTGAAGCGCGCACAATAATCCAGCAATAGCTCGATATGGCGCGATATCAAAGTTTTGCTATGGCGGTCTATGGCATGCCGAAGTTCTTCTTCGATATTGCGGATGCACTCTGTGATTTTCATCTTTTCGCGCGATGAAAGATGCAGCGACTCGTTCGGTTTGTAGAAAAAGAAGGAATAGTCTCCGATGTGGTTCCCCAATGCAGTGTGCGCCATTAAATCCGGATGAAAAGTCAGCATTTGCCCTTTGGGGGCAAGCATATTGTCTATATCCAGCTTAATGGACTCGCCCGGCATACGGAATATCAGTGTGGCGTTGGAATAGTCGTAGTATTTGCGTCCGTACATAAGTTTTCCGGCTTCCCCTTCTATCAGGATAATCGTATAGAAATCACATCGGATGGTACGCTGCTCCAGATTGGCTTCGGATAGGTCAACGACACTTACCAGCGGATGCAGCGTCTTGCAGCCCATACAACAGTTACACTGATGTACGGTCTCTATATTCAGTATTTCTTTTTTCATAAGGATAATCTTATCGGCATCCTTTATATTTGCAGCTTTCTGTATTCTCCGGGTGTATATCCCGTATTCTTCTTGAAAATGCGATTGAAATGCTGCGAATATTGGAATCCCAGTTCATAGGCAATCTGGCTGACCGTCTTTTCCGTTCCTGCAATCATCTCTTTGGCTATGTCAATCATTCTGGTCTGGATGTATTCCTGTGCGCTTTTTCCGGTTTCTTTCTTTATCAGGTCACCGAAGTAGTTGGGTGACAGGAACACTTTGTCGGCGAAGTATTTTACGGAAGGCAGTCCGTCTGTTTGCGGTTTGTCGCTTTGGAAATAATCGTCGAGCAAGGCTTCGAATTTTACCAGTACGCTTTTATTACTTTCCGAACGGGTAATGAATTGTCTTTCGTAGAAGCGCATGCAGTAATCCAGCAGCAGTTCGATGTTCCGTGAAATCAGACGTTTGCTGTGCTTGTCGATCGGATGTTGGAGTTCCATTCTTATTTTCTCCAGACAATCTGTGAATATGCTTTTTTCTTCTTCGGATAGGTGCAGGGCTTCGGCCGAGGCGTACGAAAAGAATGAATAATGTTTGATGTCTTGTCCTAAAGAAGTTCCTTTAATCAAGTCGGGGTGAAACAGCAGGCCGTGGGCGTTCGGCCGTACTCCTTGCGGCATGTCCACCTCAACCACCTGTCCCGGGGCAAAGCTGGTGACCGTTCCTTCCTGATAATCGTAAATCTGCCGGCCATAACGGATGTCTCCGCATTTGACGTTTTTCAGGAAAAGGGCATACACCCCATAGTTCATCGTGAAATGCGTTGGAAATCTGGTGGCTTCCGACAGGTTTACCACACTTACCAGCGGGTGTAGTGTTTCGAGTCCGAAGAGTCGGTTGTATTGGTCTACCGTGTCCAGTTTAATAACTTCTTTCATAAGGTATTGTTCTTTAGTTCTACGCAAATGTAGAGAATAAAAGCATAGGTAGTACACCTCTCCGCACAGAAACAGTAAATAGGTTACAAATGTCCGTAATTCATTCACACGAGCGCTGCCGCCATTCGTTTACATTTGCAGTGTAATCTATGTAATATTCAGAACCATGACACTTGATAATTTTTTAGAATATGTAAAGACACGAAAAGCTCTTGACACGGAAGATATACATCGTTTTATGGATGAAATGAGCAATGAGGCAAGACGCATCACATTCAAACTGAATGCATCTTTCCATGCTCCGGATGAGGTGAGAGCATTACTCTCCGAACTCTTTGGAAAGCCCGTTCTACCCTCACTGCGGGTGTTCCCGCCGTTTTATACGGATTTCGGAAAGAATATTGAAATCGGTAATGATGTATTTATCAATGCCTGCTGCCATTTTCAGGATCACGGCGGGGTTACATTGGGAGACGGTTGCCAGATAGGACATAACGTCGTTTTTGCAACCCTCAACCACGGACTTGCTCCCGAAGACCGCCATACGACTTATCCTGCACCTATTATACTTGGCAGGAATGTGTGGGTAGGCTCAAATTCCACTATTCTGCAAGGCGTGACGATTGGCGATAATGCGGTGGTGGCAGCCGGGGCGGTGGTGACAAAAGATGTTCCGGCGGATGCAATCGTAGGGGGAGTGCCAGCCAAGGTTATCAAATATATCCGATAACTCCATTCATCGCCATGATAATGATTTTGGTAATACGGTCTGCTTTAGTTTGTTCTGTTTTTGCAGAATTAACCCAATCAACGAGCGCCTTTTTCTGAACGTTACTATATGCTTCAATCTTTTCCTGTGCGCCCTCTTCATGTTGCATACACAAAAGTAACTCTTCCGTTATCCGGTTCTTTTCAACCTCATGATATAGTAAACAGAGCATCATACAGATGCTTTTCATGCTTTTTCTTGAAATAATTTAAAGCAAGTGCTTATAGTTTAAAACTTTGTACTATATTTAAAATTGAATTACATCCGGTAGAGAAATAGGTTTGTCTTTGTTCCGGATGATTATAGGGAAAGAGCGGATAAGAAGTGAAAAAGAAATTAGTGAAAAAGTATGACTCTATAAGAAAGAATTCAATAGATTTGCTTTGAGAAAAATAAGTAAAATGAGGGCTGAATTATGAATATCATAGAACGTATAGACAGACCTTGTGAATATGTAGAAGTGGCACAGACAGCCTTGATTGCCTGCCAATACCTATATTTATGGTTGTTTGCCGGACCGGATGATGCCTATAAGGTATATTCGCTGGCAATCCTGATGGCATTTGAATTTGTTATGGTGCATTCGGGACTTTTTATGGCAGCTATGCCGCTCAAGGCTTCAATACGGCTGTTTATTCCGTTGTATGGGCTTTTTGCATTTGCATTTGGGCATTCAATGCGGGAGGGGGATTATACAATCATCATTCTTTACCTTGCAACTGTGCTCAACAGAATGCGTTTCGCTTTTTTCAATGTCAGTAAATCGGTCAAGCAGCGGGTAGTCAGACAATCGATGATTGCCTTGGCCGTTTATTTTGTGTTGACGGTATCGGTGGTATGTGCAGAATCTGTCATTCCTTCTTTCAGCTTAGGAACAGCTTTTTCCGAATCGGCATCCTATACCCGTGAAGTACGTGCCGGAGGATTGTTTGTTGAAAAGCCTTATGTACCAATATGTCTCGGATTTCTGTATTACAGTGTACTTTCTTTTTTTAATTTCAAAACTGTATGGCGGGAACGTGCTTTCATTAAAAGAAGATGCACCGGAGGCTATACTGAAGAAGTGACAAATAAGAGACAACAGAAAAATAAATAATTATGAAAAATGCGATTTTAACAATTGTGCTGTCAGGTATGGCACTATTCTTATAATAAAGTGGTTGCTCTTGAAAAGAAAGACACGAATGACATTTGAAGCGTTGTACAAGTTTGAAGCAGGGATATTGAAAAAAATCATTCCGGTACTTCACAGCCCGGAATGAAAGCATAATGTTACAAGAGTTTTATGAATGAGAGATCAGAATATCTTTTTACCTTTTTTACTAATACGTTCTAATTAACACTTTGGTTTCTATCTTACAAATCTACTGTAGGTTTCAATGATAGTATAACAAAGGCTGTGCCAAAAACGGTATAAAAAGATAAGTGGTTTAATATCAGTTATATAATACTGATGGCTTTTGCGCTATTGTGGAAAATTATACTATAATTCCACATTAATATTCCACAATTCCACATTAAGATGAAAGACTATTGTTTTCTATCTTGTTGATATTTAGTTTTCTATCTTGTAATTCTAATTTTGGCACAGCATTTGTTCGGAATTTTATGTCCTAAGATGTAGACTAACTGAATTATTCCAAGCTTATAGTTGTGTAAAGTTAGTATTGATAATGTTTAAGAGATAGTGTTCTCGTAAAAATGTTGTAGTGTCGTCCCGGTGTTGTGAAACATCGGGACGATATTGTTTTGGTAAGTAGCAGAAAATGAATTGTTATGAGTGTTAGGAATAAAAAGATTCTACCTGAAGTCAGAAAAGTCAGGCAGGTTTCCTCTTTTCGGAATAGCCTCTTGCGCTTTCCGGCAAGGGGTAAAAGTCAGCCATCCGTTATCTCGGACTATTCCGATTATAATGCGTTTCAGGTGCTTTTTCACTTGCTCCTAAAAGGACCCTGAATTTGCACCTGGCATACTTCTCAGAAACGCTATATTCTGCTTCACCTCAAACAAATAAAAAAGCTCTAATTCTATTAAGAATCAGAGCTTTTTCTAATTTTGCTTTCTTGAGAAGCGGTGCGTACGGGACTCGAACCCGTGACCCCATGCGTGACAGGCATGTATTCTAACCAACTGAACTAACGCACCATCATTTCATTTTATCATTGCTATCTCTCTCGATTGCGGTTGCAAAGGTAGGTGTTTTTTTTGAATCTGCAATAGCTGTGATAAACTTTTTTTCAAGGCTTCTTGTCTGTGTTTACTTTTTGTTCTCATATTTAGGAAGTTGTAAAAAATAAGAGATGTAATGTTTAACAAATATTTAGAATTGTTCTTTGCAGCTTGTTTATGTCCTGTTTATATGTTATTTAGTATGCGATTAGACGTCAATATATAGAGAAAACGAAACAATTTTCGCTAACTTTTAAACTTCTTGTTTGAAAAGTTCGTTATTTTGCAATAAATCGTTATTTTTGCGAACTCAAGACAAGAATATTGCAATTAGAGAACAATAAAAATAGAGTTTAGGATGATGAAAACGGCGAAGCTGTTACTTCACTGTCCCGATCAGCCGGGAATTTTGGCAGAAGTAACAGATTTTATAACGGTAAACAAAGGTAATATTATCTATTTGGATCAATATGTAGACCATGTGGAGAATATTTTTTTCATGCGTATCGAGTGGGAATTGGAAAGCTTTCTGGTTCCTCAAGAGAAGATAGAGGACTATTTTGAAACATTGTATGCGCAGAAGTACGGAATGAGTTTTCGCCTTTATTTTTCGGATGTCAAACCGCGTATGGCTATTTTCGTGTCGAAGATGCCGCACTGCCTGTTCGATCTGCTGGCGCGCTATACGGCAGGTGAATGGAATGTGGAGATACCTCTTATAATAAGCAATCATCCAGATTTGCAGCATGTAGCAGAACGCTTCGGCATACCTTTTCATCTGTTTCCTATTACTAAGGAGACAAAAGAAGAGCAGGAAAAGAAAGAAATGGAACTGCTTGCCAAGCACAAGGTGAACTTCATCGTACTGGCACGTTATATGCAGGTCATTTCCGAGAAGATGATAGACGCTTATCCCAACCGCATCATCAATATTCATCACTCTTTCCTTCCGGCATTTGTAGGGGCGAAACCCTACCATGCAGCATTTGAGCGTGGTGTGAAGATTATAGGAGCTACCAGCCACTACGTTACTACGGAATTGGATGCAGGGCCTATCATCGAGCAGGATGTGGTGCGTATCACTCATAAAGATACTGTGCAGGACCTGGTGAACAAAGGCAAGGATTTGGAGAAAATCGTCCTCTCTCGTGCCGTTCAGAAGCATATCGAGCGTAAGGTGTTGGCGTATAAGAATAAGACAGTAATATTTAATTAGTAGTTGATGAAGGTTGCAGTTGTCAAATATAATGCAGGTAACATCTGTTCGGTTGATTATGCCTTGAGGCGTTTGGGCGTTGAGGCGGAGATTACGGCAGATGAAAAGGTTCTACGTGCTGCGGATAAAGTCATTTTCCCCGGAGTGGGTGAAGCGGAAACAACCATGAATTTCCTGAATGCCGGCGGAATGGGCAGACTGATAAAAGAACTGCATCAGCCGGTGTTGGGTATCTGTTTGGGAATGCAGTTGATGTGTCGCCATTCGGAGGAAGGAGATGTGGATTGCCTTGGTATTTTTGATGTTGGCGTGAAACGTTTTGTTTCGCTAAAGCATGAGGATAAAGTTCCCCATATGGGATGGAATACGATTTCACAGACTGACAGCAAGCTCTTCAGGGGCTTCACGAAAGAGGAATTTGTCTATTTCGTACACAGCTTTTATGTGCCGGTCAACGATTGTACGGCTGCCGTAACGGATTATATACTTCCGTTCAGTGCTGCTTTGCATAAGGATAATTACTATGCCACCCAGTTTCATCCTGAAAAAAGTGGAAGTGTGGGCGAACGTATCTTGCAGAACTTTTTGGACTTATAGTGAAAGAATCCGATATTTGATAATTCGTAATTAATTGAAATGATAGAGTTAATTCCCGCTATTGACATCATCGACGGAAAGTGCGTACGCCTCTCCCAGGGTGATTATAACAGCAAGAAAGTGTATAATGAGAACCCCGTAGAAGTAGCTAAGGAACTTGAAGCGCATGGTATCCGACGCCTTCATGTGGTAGACCTCGACGGAGCCGTTTCCCACCATGTGGTAAATTACCGCACGCTGGAGCAGATAGCTTCCCGTACTTCTTTGGTTATAGATTTCGGTGGCGGGGTGAAGAGCGATGAAGATTTGGTCATTGCATTTGAAAGCGGTGCACAGATGATAACGGGCGGTAGTATTGCCGTACAGAATCCCGAACGTTTCTGTCACTGGTTGCAAACATACGGCTCGGAGAGAATAATTCTCGGAGCTGATGTGAAAGACCATAAGATTGCCGTCAACGGTTGGAAGGATGAGAGTGCTTGCGAATTGTTCCCGTTTTTGAAAGATTATGTCGGGAAAGGTGTTCGTAAAGTCATCTGTACCGACATCAATTGCGACGGTATGCTGCAAGGTCCTTCCA
This sequence comes from Bacteroides sp. 2201st1_D9_2201SCRN_220225, assembly GCF_040928965.1. Classification (NCBI taxonomy): domain Bacteria; kingdom Pseudomonadati; phylum Bacteroidota; class Bacteroidia; order Bacteroidales; family Bacteroidaceae; genus Bacteroides; species Bacteroides sp. 2201st1_D9_2201SCRN_220225. Next base: position 24,094 of record NZ_JBCODG010000044.1, read on the forward strand.
TATCTCTGTATAAAGAGATGTTGGAAGCGCATCCCGACCTTTACCTTATAGCCAGTGGCGGAGTGAGTTGTGCCGAGGATATTCGCCAACTGGAAGCAACGGGTATACCTGCCGTGATTTTCGGTAAGGCATTGTATGAAGGGCGTATAACTTTTAAAGAACTGGAAGCGTTTATGATATAAATTTGCGTAACATTGCATTCATTATTGTTGCTCAACGTAAATCGAGTCATAAATCCAAAATCATAAATAAAAGAAGAGTGTTAGCAAAGAGAATCATCCCCTGTCTTGACATCAAAGACGGACAGACCGTAAAAGGGACTAATTTTGTAAACCTGCGTCATGCAGGCGATCCGGTTGAACTGGCGCGTGCTTATAGTGAGCAGGGGGCCGATGAGTTGGTCTTTCTGGATATTACCGCCAGTTTTGAGGGGCGCAAGACATTTGCCGAACTGGTGAAGCGTATTGCCGCCAATATCAGCATACCTTTCACCGTAGGTGGCGGAATCCATGAACTGAGTGATGTAGACCGGCTTCTGAATGCCGGCGCGGACAAGATATCCGTCAATTCCTCGGCTATTCGCTGTCCCGGACTGATTGACGAGATAGCCAAGCATTTCGGTTCGCAGGTTTGTGTATTGGCTGTTGATGCCAAGCAGACGGAAAAGGGTTGGTGGTGTTTTCTCAATGGTGGGCGTGTGGAGACCGACAAAGAACTCTTTGCCTGGACAAAGGAAGCGCAGGAGCGCGGTGCGGGCGAGGTGCTTTTTACCAGTATGAACCATGACGGCGTAAAGACCGGATATGCCAACGAAGCCCTTGCCGCTCTTGCCGACAGACTTTCCATACCCGTTATCGCATCGGGCGGAGCAGGCGTGAAAGAGCACTTCCGTGATGTCTTTTTGGAAGGAAAAGCAGATGCCGCCTTGGCCGCCAGCGTTTTTCATTTCGGAGAAATTAAAATTCCCGATTTAAAATCGTATCTTTGCGCCCAAGGAGTCGCAATGAGAAGATGATAAGGAGTTATAAGTTATGAGTTATAAGTTATTCGCTGCTGCACGAAGCACGGATGAAAACGACTCATAACAATAACTCACAACAAAATAACTTATAACTTAAAAAGATGTTGGACTTTGATAAAATGAACGGACTCGTTCCGGCAATTATACAGGATGCTGACACGACCAAGGTGCTTATGTTAGGTTTTATGAACCGGGAAGCATATGATAAGACGGTAGAAACGGGTAAAGTAACATTCTTTAGCCGTACCAAGAACCGTCTTTGGACAAAAGGTGAGGAGAGCGGCAATTTCCTGAACGTGGTTTCCATGAAAGAGGATTGCGACAAGGATACTTTGCTGATTCAGGTACATCCTGTCGGTCCGGTTTGTCATACGGGTACGGATACTTGCTGGGGAGAGAAGAACGAACAGCCTGTTATGTTCCTGAAACTTCTTCAGGACTTCATCGACAAGCGTCATGCTGAAATGCCGGAAGGCTCTTACACAACCAGCCTATTCCAGTCGGGTGTCAATAAAATGGCGCAGAAGGTAGGTGAAGAAGCGGTTGAAACTGTTATTGAAGCATGCAACGGTACTGACGAACGTCTGATATACGAGGGAGCCGATTTACTGTATCATCTTATCGTATTGCTGACCTCTAAAGGTTATCGCATAGAAGATTTGGCACGTGAGTTGGAAGAACGTCACAGTGCGGATTGGAAGAAACACTAAGTTGTTATGGACGAAGCGCTGATACGATATAAAGATGTGGAGATACACCAGCAAGAGCTGTGTGTGTTGAACGATGTAAACTTGGAGTTACATAAGGGAGAGTTTGTCTACCTCATCGGTAAAGTCGGTTCGGGTAAGACGAGTTTACTCAAAACCTTTTACGGTGAACTGGATGTGGCGGCGGGCGATGCCGAGGTGTTGGGATATGATATGTTGCATATCAAGCGCAAGCATATTCCGCAGTTGCGTCGTAAGTTGGGTATCGTATTTCAGGATTTCCAGTTGCTTACCGACCGTACGGTGTATGACAATCTTGAGTTCGTGCTCCGTGCCACCGGGTGGAAGAATAAGGGAGAAATAAAAGACCGTATCAGCGAAGTATTGCAATTGGTGGGTATGAGCAATAAAGGTTATAAATATCCCAATGAATTGTCGGGAGGCGAACAACAGCGTATCGTGATAGCCCGTGCCGTACTGAACTCTCCGGAAGTAATTCTTGCCGATGAGCCAACCGGAAATCTGGATGTGGAGACGGGATTTGCCATAACCCAGCTTTTACATAGTATCAGTGAGGCGGGTTCGCTGGTTATTATGACTACGCACAATATGCAGTTGCTTTGGGAATATCCGGGGCGCGTATACCGTTGTGCCGACCATTTGATAACGGACATAACGGAGCAGTATTCCGTTGTGTCGTCAATAGAAGAGAAATAAACAAGATTATATAACATTTTAATACAGAAACGAAAATGAAAGCTTTAAAGTTTGGAGGTACTTCAGTAGGTTCGGCTCAGCGAATTAAGGAAGTAGCCAAATTGATTACCGATGGTGAACGTAAGATCGTGGTTCTCTCTGCCATGTCGGGTACCACAAACACATTGGTTGAGATTTCGGACTATCTGTACAAGAAGAATCCGGAAGGTGCTAACGAGATTATCAACAGACTGGAAACGAAATATCGCCAGCACATTGATGAACTTTATGCCACTCCCGAATATAAGCAGAAAGGTCTGGAACTTATCAAATCTCATTTCGACTATATCCGTTCTTATACCAAAGACCTTTTTACGCTGTTCGAGGAGAAGGTAGTGCTGGCGCAGGGTGAGTTGATTTCTACCGCCATGATGAATTACTATCTGCAGGAATGTGGTGTGAAGTCGGTTTTGCTTCCGGCTTTAGAATATATGCGTACGGACAAAAATGCTGAACCTGATCCTGTTTACATCAAAGAAAAACTTCAGGTTCAGCTTGAGTTGCATCCCAATGCCGACATTTATATCACACAAGGTTTTATCTGCCGCAACGCCTATGGTGAGGTAGACAATCTGCAACGTGGCGGCAGCGATTATACCGCTTCTCTGATAGGTGCGGCTGTCAATGCTTCCGAAATCCAGATTTGGACGGACATCGACGGTATGCACAACAACGACCCGCGTATTGTGGACAAGACCTCTCCCGTGCGCCATCTTCATTTTGAAGAGGCAGCCGAGCTGGCATATTTCGGTGCAAAAATCCTGCACCCTACCTGTATCCAGCCCGCCAAGTATGCTAACATCCCCGTGCGCCTGCTCAATACAATGGATCCCACGGCTCCGGGTACACTCATCTCCAACGATACGGAGAAAGGCAAAATCAAGGCTGTAGCTGCAAAGGATAATATCACAGCTATCAAAATCAAGTCCAGCCGTATGTTGCTTGCTCATGGTTTCTTGCGTAAAGTGTTTGAAATCTTTGAAAGTTACCAGACTTCTATCGACATGATTTGTACGTCCGAAGTAGGCGTATCCGTTTCTATCGACAATACCAAGCATCTCAACGAGATTCTGGACGATTTGAAGAAATACGGTACGGTGACGGTGGACAAGGACATGTGTATCATCTGCGTGGTAGGCGACCTCGAATGGGAGAACGTCGGCTTTGAAGCCAAAGCGCTCGATGCCATGCGCGACATACCGGTACGTATGATTTCTTTTGGCGGCAGTAACTATAACATTTCTTTCCTTATCCGTGAATGTGATAAGAAACAGGCTTTGCAGTCGCTCAGCGATGCGCTGTTCAATGAGTAATAAAAGAAAACAGTAGATATGAGCGCTTTTACCTTCTTGATAAAAGCGCTCTTTTTAACTAAACGAAGATATAACCCATAATAATTATATGAAAGGAACATTTCCTATTGACAAATTCCGCGAATTGCGTACCCCGTTTTATTATTACGACACGAAGGTGCTGCGTGATACTCTTTCCTGCATCCGTACCGAAGCGTCACGATACGATAACTATTCGGTGCATTATGCGGTGAAGGCCAATGCCAATCCTAAGGTTCTGACTATTATCCGTGAGAGCGGGTTGGGAGCGGACTGTGTGAGTGGCGGTGAAATCCGTGCGGCAATCAAGGCTGGTTTCCCAGCCGACAAGATTGTGTTTGCCGGAGTGGGTAAGGCAGATTGGGAGATAAATCTTGGATTGGATTATAATATCTTCTGTTTTAATGTAGAGTCCATACCCGAACTGGAAATTATCAACGAACTGGCCGCAGCCAAAGGCAAGGTAGCCAATGTTGCTTTCCGTATCAACCCCAATGTAGGCGCGCATACGCATGCCAACATCACTACCGGATTGGCGGAAAACAAGTTCGGTATCAGTATGGAAGATATGGACCATGTGATAGACGTGGCGCAGGAGATGAAAAATGTCAAGTTCATCGGGCTGCATTTCCACATCGGTTCGCAGATATTGGATATGGGCGATTTTGTGGCTTTGTGTAATCGTGTCAACGAATTGTTGGACAAACTTGAAGCCCGTCAGATACGTATCGAACACGTTAATGTGGGCGGTGGACTCGGCATTGATTACGGACATCCCAACCGTCAGCCTGTACCCGATTTCAAAAGCTATTTCGAAACCTACGATAACTGCCTGAAACTCCGTTCCTATCAGACACTTCATTTTGAATTGGGGCGTTCGGTCGTGGGGCAGTGCGGTTCGCTTATTGCAAAGGTTTTGTATGTAAAGCAAGGTACTAATAAGCAGTTTGCCATTCTCGATGCAGGTATGACGGATTTGATTCGTCCTGCACTCTATCAGGCATTCCATAAGATAGAGAACATCACTTCCGATGCTCCACAGCAAACCTATGATGTAGTGGGGCCTATCTGCGAATCATCCGATGTCTTTGGCAAGGCTGTCGATTTGAACAGTGTGAAGCGTGGCGACCTTATAGCCCTTCGCTCTGCCGGAGCTTACGGTGAAATCATGGCTTCGGGTTATAACTGCCGCGAGTTACCGCAAGGTTATACATCGGACGAACTGGTATAAGTGCAGTACAAGATTTGAATGATTTATCAAGCATGGGAACATCCTTTTTGTTTCTGTGCTTGTTTTTTATAGCTACCTGATTTTTTTGTTGCATTTTTACAGCATTAATATCTGATATAAATCCATTATGAAACACAAGTCGATTTTCTTTTCACTTAGCCTGATATTTAGTTCGTTTTGTCTTTCAGCGCAGGAATTGCCGAAAGAAGTGGTCTGGCAAGAGATAGAGGGAGTTAATGTACCGATTCCGCCTCAGACGCATCCCCGTTTGTATGTTCGCTCATCCGATTTACCCGCGTTGAAGGAACGTCTGAAAACTCCTCAGGCACAGCAGACACTCTCTCTTATGAAAGAGCTGAGCAAAGACCGCACTCCGGCGGAAGAAGCTGCCGTTACAAACCGCGGTTTCCGCTATTATTACGAGATGCGCGGCGTTACATCGCGGGTGCAGTTGCAAGCCCTTGACTATCTGTTGGAAGGTGACAAACGTTTGGCACGCAAGGCCATTACAGCCATGCTCGATACGTTGCAGCGTGCCTCTTTCGGCACTCGTTCCGACTTGTCGCGGGCTAGCGGAGCCATGCTGATAACGGGGGCTATGGTATATGACTGGTGCTACGATCAGATGAAGAGTTCCGAGAAACAGGCTTATATCAAAGAATTTATCCGTTTGGCAAAGAGTATGGAATGCGGTTATCCGCCATGCAATAACCAACCCATAGCGGGGCATCCGTCGGAGTGGATGATTATGCGCGATATGCTGTCGGCAGGCATTGCCATTTATGATGAATATCCCGATATGTACAATCATGTCATTACCATGCTCTATCGTGATTATATCCCGGCACGCAACTATTTTTACGAAGGGCAGAACTATTACCAGGGCACGAATTATGTACATGTCCGCTTTGCCTGCGACCTCTTTCCTTTATGGATTCTGGATAAGATGGGAGCCGGTAGCATTTACAGCTCTTCGGCGAGGTTCGTACTCTACGACATTATCTACCGCCGGCGTCCCGACGGAGTGTTGATGCCTGCGGGCGATGATTATCCGCAGAACCGTCCCGCATTGCTTACTATGCCGACGCCTATGTTTTTGGCTTCCAGTTATTATAAAGATGAATATCTGGCTTATGAGTTCGAGCGTAATCCCCGGTTGGACAAGTCGGGCAACGAGTCCATGAACCATTGTCTGATATACGATCTGTTGTGGCGTGACTACACCCTGAAAGGCAAGGCCCCCGACGACCTTCCTTTGACACGTTATTCCGGTACTCCCTATGGCTGGATGATTGCCCGTACCGGTTGGGATGCCAACTGCGTGATTGCCGAGATGAAAATTAATGAGCAATTTGTGGGTAACCACCAGCACATGGACGGCGGCAGTTTCCAAATTTACCACAAAGGGCCTTTGGCTATCGATGCCGGTGCTTATAGCGGTAGTTCGGGCGGTTATAACAGTCCCAACAACAAAAATTACTTCAAACGCACCATTGCCCATAATTCATTGCTGATGTACGATCCTGACGAAAAGTTCGGCTGTTGGAACTATGGCGGGGGTGGAAAGACACGGTTTGCAACCAATGACGGCGGGCAGCGTATGTGCGGCGAAGGTTGGAAAACCTGCAATTCGCTCGACAGCCTTTTGTCCGAGGAATATACGGTAGGTAAAGTGTTGGCTCATGGATTTGGTCCTGACGCGCAGGCTCCCGATTATTCTTATTTGAAGGGGGATATAACACAAGCCTATACCCGGAAAGTGAAAGAGGCGAAACGTTCTTTTGTATTCCTTAACCTGAAGTCCGAAACCGTGCCTGCCGCACTTATTGTATATGATAAAGTATCGGCTTCCAATCCCGATTTCCGTAAATACTGGTTGCTGCATAGCATTGAAGAACCCACGCTTGAAGGTAATACTTTCACCGTGCGGCGCACCAAAGACGGTGATAGCGGTATGCTGCACAACACCGTCCTTTTACCTCAGGCAGATAATCTTCGTATCGATAAGGTTGGCGGTCCCGGCAAAGAAAACTGGGTGTTCGGCACTAACTATCCCAACGATGCCGTAGCCCCTTATCTTGACAATGCCAACGAGCGCGGAGCCTGGCGGGTAGAAGTTTCACCCGTTGCCCCTGCCGTTACCGATAACTTCCTGAATGTGATACAGGTTGCCGATAACCGATGCAACAAGTTGAACGCAGTGCAGCGTATTGAGGATGACCGGATAGTAGGCGTTCAGTTAGCCGATCGTGTCGTTACTTTTGCCAGGAGCAGCGAACCGCTGCAGAAGGATTTCACCCTTACAGTTAACGGTACGGGTACATATAAATTCGTCATTACCGACCTTAAAGCAGGTAATTGGCAAGTAAAGAAAGACGGTTGTGTCTTTATTCCGTTGACCGAGGTGCAGGCTTCCGATGGAGTACTTACTTTTGAGGGGAGTGCCGGTAGTTATGAATTTTGTAGGTAATAATTTTAAATAAACAATAGAGCAGGTATTTAACTTGTTCTATTGTTTCTGTTATTTGCACTGTTGATAAAATAATGTAGTTATGAAGCAATACGAAGCTGTCATAGAAACCTTAGATAAGTTGGGTGGAGTCGCAACTTTAGGAGAGCTGAACAGAGAAGTTTTTAAAATAAGCGACTGTGAATGGAAAACAAAAACTCCATTTGCCAGTATCCGCCGCATTGTGCAACAGACTAAGGGGATCTATAAGATAAAGCCCGGATTATATGGACTTGAGAAGTATAGAAAACAAATAGAAGATAGGGGGATTATTGTAGAAACCGAGAAGAACAAAGATTCAAATGATGTTATAATGTTCAACCATACTTACTATCAAGGTATTCTATTAATAATAGGGAAGTACCGTAACATGCAGACTTTCGTACCCAAACAAGATAAAAACAAGAAATTCTACGATGGGCACAAGTTACACGAACTTTCTACTCTTGCAGAACAGCCGCCTTATTCCTATCCTCAACTGATAAAGCGCAGTGCTACTATTGATACGATATGGTTTAACGGACGCAATATGCCTCATTCATTTTTTGAGATAGAGCATTCTACGGACATCCAGAACTCTTTGCTGAAATTCAACGACCTGCAAGATTTCTATGTAAGAATGGCTATTGTTGCCGATATAAAACGCAAACCGGAATTTGAAGCTAAGATGCGTTTTCATGCTTTCGATGATTTACGATTGAACAAACGTGTGTCATTTTTAAGTTATGATGCCCTTGTTAAGCAATACGAAATGGAACAGGAAAAACAATCATTTGAATTTATCCTTTAGATTTGCAAATACTTGCTTTTCTTTATTTCGTAATAAAATTAAAGATATTGCTCTTTTGGATAGTATGGGGAAGTTGTCTGTACAAGAGGACTTTGCTTGCGGTTATGATTTACCCTTTTAATGAACATCCAAGAGTTCTTTGTTACGGTTGTTTTGGGTTTGAAAATATAGGTCTGTATAAAATAGTGCTCCCCGCACTTCACAGTGCAGGGAAGGCACAGCAAACAAACAAAACATTTCTGATTTGAATAAAGAGATATTCTTATCAGACGTTTTTGTTTTAGATATTTAGAGCGTTTTAATGCTTTGGAAGTGGAAGTTGGATATAAGTTGTGTATGTAAATTCTATATTCTCATTTGTACAAAGCAATGATTTCTTATTATTTTAAGCTATTTATTTCGTACACACCGGATAACAAAAGCTATTATTTCACCTGTTGAAGAGTCTTCACCCCCAATGAATTCATTTTGAAGATGTCTGTTGTACGTAGTGCATAGATAGTATCCTATGGCATCAAAATAAGGTTCGTGCGGATGTCCGTCGGTAAATCTCATAAAGCTACTATATGGGAGTTTTAATACATCTCCGTATATTGTGTATCCATCTTTGGGTACTCCTTTTGCATAGGAAAGCAAATTATTGAACTCTTGTAAAGTAGGAGTTCTCCAAGTGCTATTAGGTTCAACTTTTCGACATGGGTCTCTTGAATCGGACCAAGTTGTGATAAGTTCCGGATTATTTGGCAACGGATTATTGAATACAAAATAGTCCGGAGCATTATTTGCTTTGCTGCATGTCAGTGTATTGGGATAGATACCATATTTTTTTGTTTCTGCTGTATAATATAAGTTTCCGTTTGCCCAAATATTTCCCCCGATAATATACCCTTCTGTTGTGGTGAATGAAACGTTGTTGTAATAGGTGTTATTGGCGTTAAGAGTCACTCCGGATAATGTTGTGCTCCTATTGCTAAATGGTTTGTTGCCAATGGTAAGATTCAATTTTATCGTTACGCTTGCAGAAGTTTGTGGCAATAAATACGTGTAATTGCTATACACACTCATCGCATTCGGACTGCTCCAAGTGATATTTATCGTTCCCGATCCGGCTTGTGCTGTCAGTGCATTGTTTGTGAAAGAATAGGTAGCATTATGTTTGGGCAGAGTCACTGTACCCGTACATGCCGTAATTATTCCCATTCTTTCGGCTTGGGCAATGGCTTGTACTCTGTATCGTGCACAATGATGTTTGAACACGATGTTACTCAACGTATATTTGCTGCCTGTATTGTTAATTACAACTCCAGCTTTTACATACGTCATAAAATTTTGCCCGTTTGTTACGGGAACACTTGTAGAGCTGTTGGTAAATGTGGTAATGGCGCTTGAATTGCCGTATGAATAAACGATGAATGTATAAGTTCCCATAGGGAGAATAAGGCTCTTTGTGGTTTGTACGCTGCTTCCCAACAGCTTATAATCTCCATATCCGGCATAGTTTGCAGTGGAAATTTCGGTGGCGGTAGCCGATTTATAAGCTATGACCCGGAAAGTTATGTTATCTTCCATGTTTGCCCAGCGGGTGGCGGCTTCATCGGTTGCATATCCTGCGGGGTAATACAGTGTACTCACTTTCATATTCAAGTCGTATTCTCCTTTTTGTTTGACGGTTTTTGTTATTCCGCTTCGTGTGCCGGCAATCTCTTCCGTGCTCCAGCCGTTTGTCTGGGGAGCTTCCACCTCAACGAGGATGTTGTTGGGAGAGGGGTTCTCTATGCTGTCCTCGTATTTTCCGCACCCGATTATCAGCAGGACAACCGATATATGGAATAACATATTTCTTATCATTCGTCTCATTTTTTTAAGGTAAAGTAATCGTTTATGAACCGTTTGTCATTTTTGCACCTGCTACCATTGATCCGGACTTTGAGGCATGGTTATTGTTCCCGAACCTGCCGATGTCTGTCCGCTCCACGCTTCTGCTGATATACTTGTTGCTATCACCAATGTCTTGTCGCCCGTAAGTGCTGCTGCTTCCGTGGTATATCCCGCATTGTTCACCGCCTTGATATTCACGATGTAGCGGCAGTTCCTTTTTAGCGGAATATAACTTCCCCCGCTAGTAAGGTCCACTCTGTAATAATGTGTGCTTCCCGCATAAGTACCTCCTACGACAAGGCATACATTATTGTCCCTGCCATTTCCTTGCGGTGTTTCCGCTACGTAGATAGTCCGTATCAGTGATTTGCCGTCCGTGCAGGTGTAAGTCAGCGCATCGTTTGTTCCGGCATCCGGGGGGATGGATACGGACGCAACCACGTTATCGGTAATTGTCCCACCGTTTACAGGAGCTGCGTAGCCTTTATTCTTGGTGCAGTACACGCTGACTGTTTTCAACGTAAATCCGCTTATTCCTGCTGCTGTTTCTCCATTTAGCATACATCCCACATCTATGCGTGCCAGCGAACGCAGCAACGTGATGTTTCCCAAAGATGTGGCAGGAGTGATGGCTTGCGTTGCAGTCGTTTCTCCCCACATAGGGAAACGGCTGTAGTTTGTCGTTCCGGTTGCATTCCACATTCCGGTGGCATCGAACGTTATCATTTTCAGAACATCGTTTTTGGCAGTGTTATCCGGAATGACGGGTAGTTTCTTTCCGGCATTGGCTATGACTACAAGTCTGTATTTCTCGCCTATCAGGCTTTGTTTCAGGGTCACTATGTACTTTTCATCCTGTAACTGTACTTGTGGCGCCTCATAGCTGAACGTTTCCGTGGAACTGTTTGCCTTGAATACCAATACTTTCAGTTGGGCTATGTCTATTGTATTTTCCTCGTTGGATGTAATGGCGCGGGTGGCGGTACTTCCGTCCGTTGCCGTCGGTAGCGAAATGCGGAGTGTGAGCATTACTTCGCCATTGTCGGTCAGTGTGCCAGGTTGCCCATTGTCGCAAGCCAGCAGGGCAAGGACGGTTACCGCACAGGTTACGATGCGTAATAATGCGGCGGATTTGCTTCTATATTCCGATAGCCCTGTCATACTTTTTTAATTTACATTTCCGTTTCCTGTTCCACTTCTCCCCATGGCAGTACTTTTACGAATACTCTTATTTCGGTCTTTCTGAAATCTATTTCAATGTCAGTTTGCTTTCCGGCTTCCGCTCGTAAGAGGTGTAGCTCGTTATCCTGCGTAATGGTGCATAGTTTTTCCTGCCCTCTGTATATTTCCACTTCGATACATTCTTCTTCTTGGGTTGGAAATATGCGAAAGGGCGGAGCATAGGCATCTCCTTGCTCATCTGTAAAGGTTGGCGGTTTGTATCCTGCGTTTTCTCCGGTTACTTTTCCCATGAAATCCACTTCGGAACCCGTTCCCCGTACAATGAAGGTATAGGTTTCTCCCTGATACGGATAGCGTTCTGCAAGATAGCGTGTCCGTATGCTCAATCCTGCGGCCATTCTTTTCATAACCAGCGTGATTTTTTCCTCTTGTATGCTCCTTGTAGCGGTGTTGTTCAGCTCCTTGCGGCAGTAAAAGAGGTCAGTAACAGGCAAATGGCTTCCTTCGGCATGTTGTTTCAGTTTCAGGCGTGCTTCCTCTAGCAGGGTTCCCGGTTTGATTTTGGCGGTAATCAGGGTATCTTCCTTGATGTTTCCCCACGCTACGAGGGTAAGCCGTGCTTCTTTGTGGTTTCCGAAAAGATAGTCTGATGACACTCCTGCAGGAACCATGCGTACAAAACCGTTTTCTCCGAAAAGATACACTTCCGATTTCTCCAGTACACCGCTTTGGGTGAGATCATTACCTGCCGCATCCACTACCCGCACGTGTATTTCGTACTGCATGCAGTCTCCGGTGTCTTCCCGCACGCATGATACGTGCAGAAAGGCAAGGCAGGCATACGATGCCGTAAGTATGGCTGTGCGGATAGGTTTCATTACTGTTTATGGTTTCGGGTAATTATTCGAATGTCACGTCCTGCGTGATGTTCAGTGCCCAGTCGGCTACACTCACTGTCAGTTCGAGTGAAGTAGGGTTTATCTCTCCGGTGGGGTCACCGGTTCCTATATTCTTGATAGTTGCCTTGATGGCATAGGTCGTGTTGCGGGCAATGTTTGAAGTACCCGTGCCCGAAGCTCCGGTGATATTTGTTCCGGTCTGGCTCTTGTTGACGATTATCGGATAATAGATGGTGGTTCCTGCATCACTTGCACTTTTCTTGAACGTTCCTTCCAGTACCAATGCCGTACGGGTGGTCTCTTCGTTGGGGAGTATATAGAACCAGTAGTCGGTTTTATGCTCGGTACCTACGCTTACCGGCGGAGTGACCGAATTTGCCAGATAAGCTACAGTTCCGCTGGAGCCGGTGTAGTTTCCGGTCAGGTAATCCGGTGTGCTCATTTTGGTGGTGCTGTATCCTCCCGTGCCCGGTACAGCTTCTTTCACGGCATTCCGCACAAA
>NZ_JBCODG010000045.1:0-20240 GCF_040928965.1 Bacteroides sp. 2201st1_D9_2201SCRN_220225
TTTAGGCACGGATTACGCGGAAAACACGGATTTCACAGAAAAAGAATAAAGAAAATCTGTGAAATCCGTGTTTTCCGTATCTAAAAGAAATCGTCAAGTATATATTGACACATCCCCCTCTTCCTGTCATGAATAAAACAAGGGAAGCATTCTCTTTATTCCCAAATCTTGCTAACTTTGCCCGACTCAAAAACAATCAAGATTATGATGGAAAAAAAGAAAAAAAGAATCCTTTTCGGAGCACTGGCGGTTATTCTTTTCATAGGCATTGCAAGTGCGGGTACAATGTATTACTACCTGTTCACTCCGCAATTTCATCCGCAAAAGACAGTTTATATCTACATCGACCGCGACGATACGACAGACTCCATATACAATAAGATAAAAGCACAAGGAAAGCCCAATAGTTTCAACGGTTTCAAATGGATGTCCCAATGGCGCGATTACCCCGACAACATCCACACCGGGCGCTATGCGATACGTCCCGGCGAGAACGTTTACCATGTATTCAACCGTTTCTACAGAGGATACCAAGCCCCCATGAACCTGACCATCGGAAGCGTACGCACTTTGGACAGACTGGCGCGTAACGTAGGGAAACAACTGATGATTGATTCCGCCGAAATAGCCGGAGTGATAAATGACTCTCTGCTCCAGCAACGGCTGGGATACAGCAAAGCGACAATAGCCTGCCTTTTCATACCCGAAACCTACCAGGTATATTGGAACATGAGCGTAGAGGATTTCCTCGAACGGATGCAGAAAGAACATCAGAAGTTCTGGAATCGGGAACGGCTCAATAAAGCGAAAGCCATCGGCATGACACAGGAAGAGGTATGCACCCTCGCTTCCATCGTTGAAGAGGAAACAAACAACAACCAGGAAAAGCCCATGATTGCCGGCCTGTACATCAACCGTATCCACGCCGGCATGCCGCTACAAGCCGACCCTACCATCAAGTTTGCCCTGCAAGACTTCAGCCTGCGCCGTATTGCCAATGCACACCTCACCATCGATTCGCCCTACAACACCTACCGCAACCTCGGCCTGCCCCCCGGCCCTATCCGCATTCCCACCCCCATAGGTATAGACGCAGTCCTGAATTACACCAGACACAATTACATTTATATGTGTGCCAAAGAAGATTTTTCAGGAACCCATAATTTTGCAGCCAACTACGCCGAACACATGAAAAATGCCAGAAAGTATTGGAAGGCGTTAAACGAAAGAAAGATTTTCAACTAATATCATAATAAAACAAAAGCAAAAAGCTATATTTGCGATTGTTACTAAAACCATGATTAACACTTAAACACTAAAAAATGAGCAAACAACTCTTACTTGGCGATGAAGCCATTGCACAGGCTGCATTAGACGCCGGCCTATCCGGTGTGTACGCCTACCCGGGTACTCCTTCGACGGAGATTACCGAATATATCCAGACAGCAGCGATTACTGCCGAAAAAGGTATCCACAACCGCTGGTGTTCCAACGAGAAAACTGCCATGGAAGCAGCTTTGGGAATGTCGTTCGCAGGAAAACGTTCACTGGTCTGCATGAAACATGTAGGCATGAATGTGGCTGCCGACTGTTTTATCAACTCCGCCGTGACCGGCGTTAAAGGCGGCATCATTGTCGTTGCAGCCGACGACCCCAGCATGCATTCGTCACAAAACGAACAAGACAGCCGCTTCTACGGTGACTTTGCATTGATTCCGATGTACGAACCGAGCAACCAGCAAGAAGCCTACGACATGGTTTACAACGGATTTGCCTTTTCCGAACAAACCGGCGAACCGCTGCTGATGCGTATGGTCACCCGGCTGGCGCATTCCCGTTCCGGTGTAGAACGCAAGGCGCAACAGCCCCAGAACGGGGTTTCTTTCAGTGACGATCCGCGCCAGTTCATCCTGCTCCCCGGCAACGCCCGCAAACGCTACAAACTTCTGTTGCAGCATCAGGACGATTTTGTCAAAGCCTCGGAAAACTCACCTTATAACAAGTACATAGACGGTCCCAACAAAAAACTGGGCATCATCGCCTGCGGCATCGGTTATAACTACCTTATGGAGAACTATCCCGAAGGCTGCGAATTTCCGGTATTGAAAATCGGCCAGTACCCGCTTCCCAAGAAACAACTGATGCAGCTTGTAGAAGCCTGCGACGAAATACTCGTACTGGAAGACGGACAACCGTTTGTAGAAAAACAACTGAAAGGTTGCCTCGGCATCGGCGTAAAAGTCAAAGGACGCCTGGACGGCACACTGTCGCAGGACGGAGAATTGAATCCGGACAGCGTAGCACGCGCCGTAGGCAAAGAGAACAAAGCGGAATTCGCTGTTCCTTCACTCGTCGAAATGCGCCCGCCAGCCTTGTGCGAAGGTTGCGGACACCGCGATATGTACACCGTGCTGACCGAAGTGCTCCGGGCAGAATACCCCAGCCACAAGGTATTCAGCGACATCGGCTGCTACACCTTAGGAGCCAACGCTCCTTTCAATGCCATTGACTCCTGCGTAGACATGGGAGCCTCCATTACAATGGCAAAAGGCGCCTCGGATGCCGGAGTCCATCCTGCGGTTGCCGTTATCGGCGACTCCACCTTCACCCACTCCGGCATGACAGGCCTGTTAGACTGCGTAAACGAAAACGCCAACGTCACCATCGTCATCTCCGACAACGAAACCACAGCCATGACCGGCGGACAGGATTCAGCCGGAACCGGCCGTCTCGAAGCTATCTGTGCAGGTATCGGCGTAGCGCCCGAACATATCCGCGTAGTAGTTCCATTGAAGAAGAACTACGAGGAAATGAGGCAGATAATCCGCGAAGAAATCGAATACCGTGGAGTATCCGTCATTATTCCCCGCAGAGAATGTATTCAAACTTTAGCACGTAAGAAACGAAACAAGTAAAGCCATGAAAAAAGACATTATACTTTCCGGCGTAGGCGGACAAGGCATCCTCTCTATCGCTACCGTAATCGGGCAGGCAGCCCTTAAAGACGGATTACACATGAAACAGGCCGAAGTACACGGAATGAGCCAGCGAGGCGGAGACGTACAGTCCAACCTCCGCATCAGCGACCGGCCTATCGCTTCCGACCTCATCCCTACAGGCAAATGCGACCTTATCATATCGCTGGAGCCCATGGAAGCGCTGCGCTATCTTCCCTACCTCAGTCCCGAAGGCTGGCTGGTAACGAACGAAGCCCCTTTCATCAATATCCCCCACTATCCTGCCGAAGAAGCTCTCAAAGCCGAACTTGACAAGCTTCCTCACAAGATTGTACTGAACGTAAACGAAGTAGCCAAAGAAGTGGGCTCTCCCCGCGTTGCCAACATCGTGTTGCTGGGAGCTACCATTCCGTTCCTCGGCATTGATTATCAGAAGGTACAAGACAGCATCCGCGACATTTTCCTGCGTAAAGGCGAAGCCATCGTAGAGTTGAACCTCAAGGCCTTGGTTGCCGGTAAGGAAATTGCAGAAAACCTGATGTAAATCAAAATACCAATAACCATGAATGACAAATACTGGGAAGAAAAGATAGAAACCATGCCGCGTGAGGAGTTGCACAAACTGCAACTCCGGCGGCTTAGGAAGACAATCGGCATTGCAGCAAATTCCCCCTATTACAAACAAGTTTTTCAAAAGCACGGCATTACGGCAGACAGCATCCGGTCGATAGAAGACATCCGGAAAATCCCGTTTACCACCAAGGCGGACATGCGCGCCAACTACCCTTTCGGACTTGTGGCCGGCAATATGCACGAAGACGGTGTACGCATCCACTCTTCCAGCGGAACCACGGGAACGCCCACCGTCATCGTCCACTCCCGGCACGATCTGGAGTCCTGGGCCAATCTTGTAGCACGTTGCCTATACGCAGTAGGCATACGAAAGACCGATGTTTTTCAAAACAGTTCCGGCTATGGTATGTTCACCGGAGGATTAGGTTTCCAATACGGAGCCGAGCGCCTGGGCGCACTGACCGTACCCGCCGCTGCCGGTAACAGCAAACGGCAAATCAAGTTCATCACGGACTTCAGAACCACCGCCTTGCATGCCATTCCCAGTTATGCCATACGCCTGGCGGAAGTATTTCAGGAAGAAGGTATCGACCCGGCATCGACTACTCTGAAAACCCTCGTCATCGGAGCCGAACCTCATACGGACGAACAGCGCAGGAAGATTGAGCGGATACTGGGTGTCAAAGCCTACAACAGTTTCGGCATGACCGAAATGAACGGTCCCGGCGTTGCCTTTGAGTGTACCGAGCAAAACGGCATGCACCTTTGGGAAGATTGCTATCTGGTTGAAATCATCAATCCGGAAACCGGCGAACCGGTTCCCGACGGTGAGATTGGAGAACTGGTCCTGACTACCCTCGACCGTGAAATGATGCCGTTGATACGCTACCGCACACGCGACCTTACCCGCATACTTCCGGATACATGTCCCTGCGGACGTACGCATCTGCGCATCGACCGCATCAAGGGCCGCAGCGACGATATGTTTATAATCAAGGGTGTCAACATCTTCCCCATGCAGGTGGAAAAGGTATTGGTGCAATTCCCCGAATTGGGCAGCAACTACCTCATTACTCTGGAAACCATCTGCAATCAAGATGAAATGATTGTGGAAGTAGAGCTCAGCGACTTATCCACCGACAACTATATAGAACTGGAGAAAGTACGCAAAGCTATTTCCCGCCGACTGAAAGATGAAATCCTTGTCACTCCTAAAGTGAAGCTGGTCAAGAAAGGCTCCCTGCCTCAAAGCGAAGGCAAAGCCGTCAGGGTAAAAGACTTGCGGGATAACAAATAATATTCTACCGGTATGTCCAGTTCCAACCGTTAATGAAGCCGTGCCATACCGGTAAATATCCCTGCATTATACTCCCGAAACTCCCGGAATTTACTTCCCAAACACCGGGCATTCCAACCTAAAACTTCAGGCATTTCGGGAGTAAACACCTGGAGTTAAACGAGCAAAAGCCTGGACTTTCCCCCCTCACTGCAACCAATCCGATTTTTACTGAACTCTCTGATCTTCAAGAAGCAAAACCGTAAAATAACGACAAAAGAAAAAGGAACGGTAGTCAACCAAGATTACCGTTCCTCTTTTATAGAAAGCCGCACCGATGATGTGATGAAACTCCGTATGACATGATTTGAGTGCTCGTCCTCTTTGTAATCCACCGACTCAAGAGTTACCCCGAAGGGCGTGGCCCGCCATTGAGAACTGAAGCTTGTCTCGGTATTTCATTAGAATTGATGAGTTTCCCGATCCAATCAATGCGGCTATTTTTTCTACTTCAAAGGTAGTGAGTTTCTACGAAAGAAACAAGAAAAACAAGAAAATTGTTTGCCTGCATCTAATGTTTTCACATTTCCACAATACTGCCCAAAACAAAAAGCGCCGATTACGTATTCGTAATCAGCGCCTTGCAGGTTTATTCTTTTACCCCGGCTTATGCAGCTTTTGCTTTAGCTACAATGGCCTTGAAAGCTTCCGGATGATTCATTGCTAAATCAGCCAAAACCTTACGGTTGATTTCGATACCAGCTTTGTGCAGAGCACCCATCAGTTTGGAATAAGACATACCTTCCAGACGTGCAGCAGCGTTGATACGTTGAATCCACAAAGCGCGGAAGTTTCTTTTCTTATTCTTACGGTCACGGAACGCATAAGTCAAACCTTTTTCCCAAGTATTCTTGGCAACGGTCCAAACGTTCTTTCTTGCACCAAAGTAACCTCTGGTCAATTTCAAAATTTTCTTTCTTCTTGCTTTAGAAGCAACATGATTTACTGATCTTGGCATAGTTTTACTTGTTTTTGAATGTTAGCGCCGGTACTTCACGCAACGGACTTAAAGCTAATGCATTCGGTTAATAACTTTAATAATACTTCGTACGCTTTTGATTACTTCATAGCTAAGAGTTCCTTAACCTGGCTCATATTCGTTATATCAACGGTTGTAGAGTAACACAGATTTCTCTTTTGCTTCTTGGTTTTCTTAGTCAGAATGTGACTGTGAAAAGCGTGCTTTCTTTTGATTTTACCTGTTCCGGTAAGAGTAAATCTCTTTTTAGAACCGGAGTTAGTCTTCATCTTTGGCATCTTACTTATTTTTAAATTATTTAATTATATGGCAACGCACTATACCTGCGGCGTTACTCATTTCTTTAGTCTTCGCTTTTGTCTTCGGCCGGAGCTGCTTTCGGAGCTTCTGCCGGCTTCGGTGTGGCAGGCTTTTTCGGAGCTGCACCTTTCTTCGGAGAAAGCTGAATGGTCATTCTCTTTCCTTCCAGAACCGGCATCTGGTCTACTTTCGCATAGTCTTCCAAATCATTGGCAAAACGCAGCAGCAGTACTTCGCCCTGCTCCTTGAACAGAATTGAACGACCCTTGAAGAACACGTATGCCTTCACCTTGTCGCCATCTTCCAAAAAGCCTTTGGCGTGTTTCAGTTTGAAGTTATAGTCGTGGTCGTCTGTCTGAGGACCGAAACGTATTTCCTTCACATTTACCTTAACCTGCTTCGCCTTCTGCTCTTTCTGACGCTTCTTTAACTGATAAAGAAATTTAGAGTAATCAATAATACGACAAACAGGGGGTTGTGCATTCGGAGAAATCTCCACGAGATCTGCTTCCATTTCCTCGGCCATTTTCAAGGCCTGAGCTATCGGATATACTTTAGGTTCCACCTCATCGCCCACAATGCGGACTTCTTTGGCACGGATTTGCTCATTAATCCGATGTTGCCCTTTTAAGCTGTCATTCTTCATTAAATAACGTTTACTTCCAGTTTGTTTCTTGTTTATTACTACCAAATTATTTTTTTGTTAAGTAAAAGCGGTCTTTAGAACATCGTATGTATGCTATGCTTTTACAATTGGGCGCAAAGTTACCATTTATTTATCATATTTTGAACTTCTTCGTTCACTTTTTTAGCAAAATCTTCAAATTTCATGGTTCCCTGGTCGCCTTCGCCTTGCTTGCGGACGGAAACTTCTCTGTTTTCAGCCTCTTTCTCGCCGACAATCAGCATGTACGGAATACGCTTCATTTCGTTGTCACGAATCTTACGTCCGATTTTTTCGTTACGCTCATCCACAATGGCACGGACATCGTATCTCTTCAGGTAGTCTTTCACTTCCTGAGCATAATCATTGAACTTCTCGCTGATAGGCAGAATAGCCACCTGGTCCGGAGTCAGCCACAACGGGAACTTGCCGGCGGTATGTTCGATAAGCACGGCTACGAAACGCTCCATAGAACCGAACGGAGCACGGTGAATCATTACCGGACGGTGCTTTTGGTTATCGGCTCCCGTATATTCCAGTTGGAAACGTTCGGGCAGGTTGTAATCTACCTGAATGGTACCCAACTGCCAACGGCGGCCGATAGCATCCTTAACCATAAAGTCCAGTTTAGGACCGTAGAAAGCAGCTTCACCATATTCCACTCTGGCTTTCAGTCCCTTTTCTTCACAAGCCTCGATAATAGCCTGTTCTGCCTTCTCCCAGTTTTCATCGCTACCGATATACTTCTCACGGTTCACCTTGTCGCGCAGAGAAATCTGTGCTTCAAAGTTCTCGAAGTGCATAGACTGGAATACGATTGAGATAATGTCCATTACGCGCAGGAACTCATCTTTCACCTGATCAGGACGGCAGAAGATGTGCGCGTCGTCTTGCGTAAAGCTGCGTACACGGGTCAAGCCGTGAAGCTCACCGCTCTGCTCGTAGCGGCAAACCGTACCGAACTCCGCCAGACGCAAAGGCAGGTCTTTATAAGAACGGGGTGAGTTCTTGTAAATCATACAGTGATGAGGACAGTTCATCGGTTTGAGGAAGTACTCTTCACCTTCTTCCGGCGTATGAATAGGCTGGAACGAGTCCTTACCATACTTGGCATAGTGTCCGGAAGTGATGTACAGCAGCTTGTTGCCGATAGGCGGACACATTACTTCCTGATAGTCGTAACGGGCCTGAATGCGGCGCAAGAACTCCTGCAGGCGGATACGCAATGCAGCACCTTTCGGCAACCACATCGGAAGTCCCTTGCCTACCGTATCGGAGAACATGAACAAGTCCATCTCCTTGCCGATTTTACGGTGGTCGCGCTTCTTGGCCTCTTCCAGCAATACGAGATACTCATCCAGCATTTTCTTCTTCGGGAAAGTGATACCGTAGATACGTGTCATCATCTTGCGGTCTTCCTGTCCCCGCCAGTAAGCACCGGCAACGGAAGTCAGCTTGATAGCCTTGATAGGCGCGGTAGTCATCAGGTGAGGACCACGGCACAAGTCGGTAAACGCACCCTGCGTATAAGTAGTGATGTGACCGTCTTCCAGTTCGGAAATCAGCTCACATTTATAAGTTTCGCCGCGATCGCCGAACATCTTCAAGGCATCCGTCTTTGAAATACTCTCTCTGACAACCGCTTCTTTCTTGGCTGCCAGTTCCGCCATTTTCTTTTCGATAGCGGGCAGGTCAGCTTCCTTGATAGCAGTCTCTCCCGGATCCACATCATAATAGAAACCGTTCTCGATGGCCGGACCGATACCGAACTGTATGCCCGGATATAACTCCTGCAAAGCTTCCGCCAGCAAATGGGCGCTGGTGTGCCAGAAGGCATGCTTGCCTTGTTCGTCTTCCCATTTATAGAGAACCACTTCAGCGTCTTCATTGATGGGACGCCCCAAATCATAAACTTCTCCGTTCACGCCACAAGCCAGTACATCCTGTGCCAAACGTGAACTAATGCTTTCTGCTATTTGCAGTCCTGTTACTCCTTCGTTGTATTCGCGAACGGAGCCGTCTGGAAATGTTATCTTTATCATAATGCTATGTATAATTCAAATTTTAGAACGCAAAAATAGCTAATTCTTTATTGATATTCTATTTTTTAGCAAAAAAATGTTACTGTTGCGTATTCGTAAAACGCTTGATAATATTGTAAGCGGAAACGATACCCAATTCGCCTGCCTTGCTCAAATCAGAAATCCCCTGCCTGTTATTGCCCAGGAAGATATGCGTCAGGCCACGGTTGAAATAGGCTTCGGCAAAGTCGGGATTCAGTCCGATTGCCTTGTCGTAATCTGCCAATGCCGCACGGTAATCTTTCAGTAGCGACAATACATTGCCGCGGTTATAATAACCGTAAACAAAATCGGGCGCCAATTGGATGACATGATCCAAATCATTTTTCACAATATCGTAATCCATCGCCGTTACTTCCGCCTTCTTTACTTCTTGCGCACCGGAAACGGCACCCTCGTTCATGCCGGCTTCCGCTTTCTTGTACTCCAACTGCTTGTAGCGCACCAAAGCACGCATGAAATATGCCGGGAAGAAAGTATCATCCAGCAGGATACTCTGTGTAAAATCGTCTATGGAACTTGCAAAGTCCTGCACCAGATAAAAATCCAAACCGCGCATAAACCGCTTTCCGGCATTTTTTTCGTCTGCCACAATATCCGATGTATGGGCGTCTATCAATGCGAAGTGGAAACGTACCTGCTCTTCTGTCAGAGGCGACTCCATATTGGTGATGCGCAACGGTTTGGGGAACAGTTTGGAGTGATTCAACTCGTCTATATACTTGTGATAATGCACGGTACGTTTTACGTCGCTCAGCTTCTCATAATAGGTCAGCGCATACATAGGTTCGAGCTTGATAGTCACGTTACGGTCTTGCACACGGCCGCGATAGTCGCTCTTATAACGCTGTTCCAGTTCCGAATCATCCGCAATCACAATCTTGCGGTAGTTATCCATATTCTTGTCGGACTTCTTACGGGTCTTGCCGTTATCCTTTCCGGAGTTGCCGTCCGCATTATCCGCCACATCCTTGTCATTGCCGCCGGTTGTCACGCCGTTGCGCTTGTCGAGCTGCATCTTCATAAGCTTGAACTCATCCTGCTCGGCTCCCTTGCGGTCGCCAATCTTCTTGCGGGCCTCGGCACGATGGTAGTAACCCGCCGTGAAGTTGGGATACTCTTCTATCACTTTGGAGTAGTCGCTGATAGCGCCGCGGTAATCGCCCGTTTGTGCACGCAGCAAACCACGGTTGAAAGTTGCCATCATATTGTCCGGCTCCATCTTCAGCACAAAGTCGAAATCTTCTATCGCACGGTTATCGTCACCTACCTGTGCACGCAACAGTCCCCGGTTATAGTGGCCGAGGAAGTTATTGGGGTCAATATCCAGCGCCAGGTCATAGTCGCTCATCGCACCTCTCAGGTTATTCTGATGGAAACGCGCCAAAGCCCGGTTTATGTAGTTGCCCGAATTACGTGCGCTCAGGTGTATCGCCTGGTCCAAATCCTTTTCAGCCTCCTTGTAGTCGGACTGCTGAAGACGGACAATGGCACGGGCAGCCCAGCCGTCCGGGTCGTAACGGTCCATATCAATGGCCTTATCAAAATCCTTCAAGGCCTGTATCGTATCGTTCTGCTTGAGATTGACCTCACCGCGCATCAGGTACGCACGCGTATATCGGGGAGCTATGGCGAGCAGCTTGCCCAAATCCTCTTTGGCAGCATTGAAATCCTCTTTCTGCATATGACAAAGAGAGAGGTTATGCCAAAGTACCACATTCTCCGGGTCGTACTTCAAAGCCGTTTTGTAGTCCTCGACCGCACCGTCGAACTTATCCTGGCGGATACGTGCCAAACCTCTTATCTGATAAGCGCCTACAACAAAAGGATTGCGCTGAATAGCCTGATCGCAATCCGCTTCCGCTCCCTGAAAATCGTCCAGGTTGATTTTTGCCAGCGCACGGAAGAAATAAGGCTCGTATAAATAAGGCTTCGCGTTGATTACCTGATTGAAATATTGGATAGAAAGCACGTAGTCCTCGAAATACAATGCGTTGCGGGCAATGGTCATCACCCGTTCCGTATTGATTTGCGCATATAACAACGTGGGCAATAACAGAATTGCCAGCAATATCTTTTTTATCATCTTGTCTTATAAATGCTTGTAAACAAAACAAAAGTAGCGTTTATTCATTTACATATCAGGATATACCGAAGACTTTTTATATTTTTTGAGCCTTTTATACCTTATTATATGGTTTGCTTACTTTACGGTTTTCACCTTATAGGTACAGTGTGCCTTACCTTTCAGCATGGCATTCAGTTTTCCCTTTATCATCTGTCTGCGCAAGGGCGACAGATGGTCGATGAACATCTTACCGTCCAAATGGTCGAACTCATGCTGCATCACACGGGCCAGATAGCCTTCCACAATCTCGTCATGCTCCACCAGGTCCTCGTCCAGGTACTTCACGCGTATCTTATTGCCTCTTTTCACAGATTCGTGAATGCCCGGCAGGCTCAGGCAGCCTTCTTCCATAGATACTTCTTCGCCCGATACTTCGAGGATATGCGCATTGATATATGCCTTACGGAAACCTTTATATTCGGGATAATCTTCCGACAACACATCCAGGTCTACAACCACCACACGGATAGGCAAACCGATTTGCGGCGCTGCAAGTCCCACGCCATCGGCATGGTCCATGGTTTCGAACATATTCTGAATCAGTTCTTTCAGGTTCGGATAATCGGGAGTAATGTCCTCCGCTACTTTTCTCAATACGGGTTGTCCGTATACATAAACAGGTAAAATCATTTCTTTAATTTATGAATTATGAATTATTTTCCAAACATTTATAAAGAGGAGAAGCGCCTGTTCTCCAGATAAGTCTGCAGGATAATAGTCGCGCTGATTTCGTCCACCAGCGCCTTGTTCTGCCTGTCTTTCTTTTTCAGTCCGGCTTCCAGCATGGTGCGGTGCGCCAAGACCGAAGTAAACCGCTCGTCCACATACTCTACCGGCATATCGGGCAACCGCTTTTGCAAGGAACGCACAAACGGATCTATCCGTTTCATGTTCTCAGAAGCTTCGTTATTCATCTGCTTCGGCAGTCCGACAAGTATCCGCTCCACCGGTTCTTTCGCCACGTAGTCCGTGATAAAGGCGAGCAGTTCGTGGGTAGGCACAGTGGTAAGCCCGTTGGCAATCATCTGCAACGTGTCGCTGACGGCTATGCCCGTACGTTTTTTACCGTAATCAATAGCTATTATTCTACTCATAATGGGCTACAAAATTACGATTTATATTTGAACTCTTTTTCATACGTATCAAAAAAGATTTTGCCTATGGTGAAAATCCCGTCTGATATACATCAAACAGGTTTTTCGCCATAGGCAAAATTACACATGCCGGTATAGGAACGAAATCAATATACCAACTTCACATTATCTACATAGAATGAATTGCCCGGAGAACCGATATATGCCCCGCCGTGGCTGGACGTAAACTGCAACTGGATATGTGTGGGGATATCATCTTCCGTTCCCCATGCCACTTCCTTGATAGGCACGCTTTCGCCCTTACTGTTCACCGCATAGCGTTCCTGCACTTGCAGGCGCATCATGTGCGCCTTGTATTCGGGGTTGCCCGTTATATCGCCGTACATAATGGAATAAGTGGCATTGTTGCGCCAGTCGTCCGTTGTAGTGTAATAACGCACCACCACCGTACCCACGCGTTTGGCATAGATATTTCCGTCTTTGTCTTCCCAGCGTTTCTGCAAAAAGAGGTTCATTTCGGGGAAATCCTTTCCTTCCACATCGGTTATCTTGCTGAAACCGGTGGCATGAACACGTTTTTCACGGTCGGACATCTTCACCTTATAGTCAAACTGAATGGCAATAGGTTTCTTGGTGAACGGGATGCCCGAATTCAGTATCTTCTGCGGATTCTTCGTCCCCTTGATGGGCTCGTGTACATCGCCCAAAAATATGGAACCGGCAGCCAGCACCGTAATGTCCACGATGCCGAACACCTTTACGCTTTCCATACGGGTATCCATACGGGCACAGAAACCGTCGCCCCGCTTCTCCGGAAATACCGAAGTATTGGTTTTGGTGATGCCTGCCACACGCGCCATCACGTTGGAAGTAGCCCACGGGGAACCGCCCATATTCTTATACGGCTTGTTTTCACGGATAGTTGCCGTAGGTCCGATAGCATACACATTTTTGGTAGCACCGCCGATAATTCCCGATTCTTTAATCTGGCGGTCAATCCATTGATCCATATTTCCGAAAGGAATCATCTCAACCTTATGCTGTGCCGATACTGCTACGCAGCAAAGCATTGCGGACAGCAAACTCAACATTCGAAGTCTTTTACGAATCATTTCTCTATTCTCCTACAATCAGTTAAAGTTCATAATTCCACTGCTTCAGCGCAAAGCCCCAGTTGTCCTGAACCAGTTGCACCGTGCGGTCGTCATATTTATATTTATTCTTCTTATAACCTTTCTTACCGCCTACATACTGCTCGATGGCAGTGCGGGCATCCGCAAAACCGGGTATGGACAGCGCATCGTAGATGTGCTCCGTCATTCCCATGGCATCGGCTTCGAAGTCCTCGAACTTCACTTCAATCAGATTACCCGCCGGAATGCTTGCCTTGTCCGCCTCGTACTTATGATAAAGTTTGGCATAGATAGACAGGATGTTCTGCTCCAGTTCCGCAGGAGTAATATCCTGAAGTTTCAACGGCTGGATAGTATTCGTGAAGAAACTGCGCGTGCTCTCGAACACCGTATAAGGATTACGCATCAGATAGATGAACTTGGCATTGGGGAACATCTTTACCAGTTCCTTCACACGCCCGGTATGCGGCGGGTTCTTGCTGAGGAATTGCGTACCGTGCGTATTCCACAAGGAAATCTTGATGAGTCTGGTAAACGTTTCCTCAAACACCTTCAGCTCCGCCTCGCTTATATCGTCGAACAACAGATACTTGTCGGCATACTCCTGCTGATGCTTGGGCAAGAACCAGAAGTTATAATAGGTATAAGGCATCATGTTCGCCAACGCAAACTCTTCCTCCTGCGGCAGGTCTACCGCCAGCTCCATATTGTCCGTGGGACGCTTGTCGGGCATCAGCCAGCTCATGTTTTTCTTGAAGAAAGGCTGTCCCCACATCATCAGATGCGGAAATACGGTCTGATACGTTGTGTTATAGCCGAAATGCTTGTCGCAAGAGAACACATTATGCACGAAAGTTGTTCCGCTACGCCAGTGACCGAGGATAAATACAGGGTCGTGCTCCAGCGGTTTGTCCGCCAACAGCTTCTCATAGCGTTTGTCCTGCAAGGGAGCCAATGTGGAAAGCATGCGGCAAACGGCTTTCGTCAACCGGAATTTACCTTTGTACGCGGCATCTATTTCACGTCCCTTTGTAATGGCGTTGAACGTTTTCCAGTCTGCACCGACCAGTGTGTTAATCGGCAGTTTGTTGAATTCTAATAAACCCATTCTTGTTTAATTGAGAATTGTAAGTTGAGGATTGCAGAACAGCCTTTCGGGCCAGTCCGCAATTCTCATCCGACTCTTATTTGTTAATGTTTAATTTTCATTTCTTAATAATCACTGCCACTCCCTGGCGTTCCAGTTCTTTGACGGCTTTCTCTACAGCTTCGTAATGCCCGGGAGCGATGCCCAGCTTCGGCAAGTCAAGAACAGGGAGTTCTTCGGATACATGCATATCCTTATCTTCCACGCGGTCGATAATCATACCAACGGCGCTGGTATTGTTGGTTATCGGGTCTATCAGGATGAAAGAACCGGTGGCTTTGTTGGTCTGATAAGGGTCAAAGAAGAGTTCCTTGGCAGTAGTCAACACTACGCGGGCAATCTGGTTCAACTGCATCGGCAGGGTCTCTTTCGTCAACCGGCCGTTGTCAAGGGAGAGTTTCTCCATTGTATTGACATCTACCTTATACTTGATATTGTCAATACGCGTACGGCTCAAATTGGTAGTTTGCTTGATAAAGAACGATTTGTTTACATCCATCGGTTCCTCGTCCATCCACACTACCATGGCTTCGAAGTTACGCTCCATCATCGGAAGATTGTCGGGATGTACCAGCATCTCTCCGCGTGATACGTCAATCTCGTCTTCGAGCGTCAAGGTAACGGACTGCGGCGGGAAAGCATAATCCAATTCCCCGTCATAGGTCACGATGCTCTTGACGCGGGACTTCTTTCCGGACGGCAATGCCATCACCTCATCTCCCTTGCGGATAATACCCGAAGCTACCTTGCCGCAGAAACCACGGAAGTCGAGGTTGGGACGCAACACATACTGTACCGGGAAACGGAAATCTTTCAGGTTGTGGTCGTTATCAATAGGCACGGTTTCGAGGAAGTCGAGCAAAGAAATACCGTTGTACCACGGGGTGCGCTCCGACTTCTCCACCACATTGTCGCCGTCAAGCGCAGAAAGCGGGATGCAAGTCACATCGGGGATGCCCAACGGAGCGATAAACTTCTTGTACTCGCCTACAATTTCATTGAAACGCTCTTCGGAGAAGTCCACCAAGTCCATCTTATTGACGGCAAGCACCACATGCTTGATACCCAGCAAAGATACAAGGAAAGTATGGCGGCGCGTCTGCGTGATGACACCCGTGCGGGCATCTACCAGAATAATCGCCAGATTAGCGGTAGAGCCGCCGGTAATCATGTTACGCGTATACTGTTCGTGTCCCGGAGTGTCGGCAATGATGAACTTACGGTTATTCGTGGAGAAGTAGCGATAGGCCACGTCAATAGTAATGCCCTGCTCACGCTCCGCCTTCAAACCGTCCAGCAGCAAGGCATAGTCGATGTGGTCGCCGGCATTACCCATACGTTTGCTGTCGCGCTCCAACGCATCCAACTGGTCTTCATACAATTTCTTACTATCGAACAACAGACGTCCGATAAGCGTGGACTTTCCGTCATCCACCGAACCGGCGGTAAGGAAACGAAGTAAATCTTTCTGTTCGTCTTTATCAAGGAAAGCCTTTATATCAAGTCTTGAATCATCCATTTCTTAATTCTCAATTTTTAATTCTTAATTTCATTAGAAATATCCCTCACGTTTCTTCTGCTCCATACTTGCTTCCTGGTCAAAATCGATAACGCGGGTGGTACGTTCGCTCTTGGTGGTAGTCATCATCTCTTCCACAATCTTCTCGATTGTATCGGCACTGCTTTCTACAGCCCCGGTCAGCGGCCAGCAACCCAACGTACGGAAACGTACCATACGCATTTCAATCTTCTCGCGATACTGTTCCGGCAAGCGGTCGTCATCAGCCATAATCAGGTTGCCGTCAATCTCCACGCAAGGACGCTCCTTGGCAAAATACAAAGGTACGATAGGAATATTCTCCAGACGGATATATTGCCAGATATCCAGTTCCGTCCAATTGCTCAACGGGAACACACGGATACTTTCTCCCTTATGGACACGCGCATTGTATATGTCCCACAATTCCGGACGCTGATTCTTCGGATCCCATTGGTGGAACTTATCACGGAAAGAGAAGATACGTTCCTTTGCGCGCGACTTCTCTTCATCGCGACGGGCGCCACCGAAAGCCGCATCGAATTTGTATTTATCCAATGCGTGCAGCAGCGCCTGTGTCTTCATCAAGTCCGTATGCACTTTACTGCCATGCGTAAAAGGTCCTACACCTGCTTCAAAAGCTTCCATATTGCTCTCTACAATCAGGTTCCAGCCGTACTTCCGGGCATACTCGTCACGGAATTGAATCATCTCCTTGAACTTCCACTTAGAGTCGATATGCATCAACGGGAAAGGAACCTTACCCGGAGCAAAAGCCTTTTCGGCCAGACGTACCATAACCGATGAGTCCTTGCCGATACTATACAGCATCACCGGATTCTCGAATTCCGCAGCCACTTCGCGGATAATATGAATAGACTCTGCTTCGAGTTCTTTCAAATGGCTCAGTTTATATTCTTCTTTCATGCTATATTATTTCTTCTGAATTCTCGGTAAAATTAATTCCAATAATTTATTGACGGATTCTTCCAGGCTCAACGCAGATGTATCCAGTGTCAATGCCGGATGTGCAGGAGCCTCGAATGGCGCGGAAATACCCGTGAAGTTTTTAATTTCTCCGCGGCGTGCCTTTGCATACAAGCCTTTTACATCCCTGCGTTCGCATTCCTCAATGGGCGTACTGACGTACACTTCCAGAAAATCATCCTTCCCGATAATATTCGCCGCCATTTCGCGGATGTCGTTGCTGGGACTGATAAAGGCTGCAATCGTTATAATGCCCGTATCTACAAACAATTTGGAAACCTCGGCTATACGGCGGATGTTCTCTATGCGGTCGGCTTCCGTAAAGCCCAAATTGTTATTGATGCCGCTGCGGATATTGTCTCCGTCCAAAATACGGCAAAGCAATCCGCGTTTATGCAACTCACGTTCCAAAGCGATAGCTATCGTACTCTTACCCGACCCGCTCAGCCCGGTAAACCAAATCATCACGCTATGTTGTTTCAGAAGCTCTTCTTTGTCTTGCCTCGACAACATTCTGTCAAAAATAGGATATATATTATTTTCTGTCATAATTCAATCAAAATGGCCATATTAAGGGAATAAGGAATATGGATATAAGAAAAGTGATAATATTCAACGGAAGTCCGATGCGGACGAAATCCGTAAATTTATAATTGCCGATACCTTGTACTATCAGGTTGGTCTGATAACCGATAGGCGTCGAGAAACTTGCCGATGCAGCCATACAGATAACCACAAAGAAAGGCGTCGGACTTACGCCCAGTTGCGATGAAATGGAAAGCGCCAAGGGAAAAGCAAGTGCAGCGGCGGCATTATTCGTTATCAGTTCGGTAAACAGGTTTGTAATGACAAACATAACAGCCAGCAACACCGCAGGCCCGTAATGATCCGTCAGTCCAATGATGTATTCGGCCACGGCATCCGCCACTCCGGAGTTTACCATTGCCTTGCTGATGGCAAAAGCACAGGCAATCGTTATCAGGATATCCCACGATATATATTTGGTATATTTACGGGCCGGAAAGATTTTTGTCCATGCCATTAGAATGGTTGTTACGGACACGAAAAAGAACATATCCAGTTTGATATCCGGAAAAGCCTCTTTCACTGCAGGCAGTTCGCCAACCGTAGCCCCGGTTATCATCAGAATCAGCAGGGCAAGGGCAAACCAACGTTTGCCTTTACTTGCAACAGGCTCCGTATCCTTACCGTTGGCAAGCATCACGAAGACAGAAGATTCACCCCACGTCTGCACAAAAGAATCATCAGCCATTACCACCAAAGTATCACCTTCCCGGAAATACTCATTCTCCAAATCCTGCACATAACTCTGGCCGTTACGCTTTATCTCTTTCACTTCAGCGCCATAATGACGTTTAAAGTTAAAATCCTTCAGTTTCTTGTTGATACCCGGAAAACGAGGACCCAAGACAGCCTCTACCCTATGCAGATCACTATGTTCTTCCGGTTCATCATCCGGTTTCACCGCATCTTTACGGACATCGGGCAATAGTCTGGAAGAAAACAGAAACAGATAGATAATACCGGTTATTGCAATAAAAATACCGACTTTCCCAAGTTCAAACATAGTAAATCCCTCATAACCGGCATCCAGTATCATACCGTGTACCACCAGATTGGTGGAAGTGCCGATTAAAGTACAGATACCTCCCAGAATCGTCACATAGGACAAAGGAATCAGAAATTTAGTAGCCGGAAGCTTTACCGACTCAGCCCAACGTTTTATAATCGGAGCAAAAATTACAACGACAGGAGTATTATTCAAGAAAGCCGAAATAAAGGAAATCGTAGGCAGCATTCGGAGTTGTGCTTTGAAAACGGTGGTTTTACCTTGTGGCAGGAGCTTTTTGATAAGCTGTCCCAACGCACCGGACTGACGAATCCCCTCACTGACCAGAAACAGCATGGCAACCGTAATCATACCCTTATTGCTAAATCCTTCCAGCATTTCTTTAGGTGTCAGGATTCCGGCACAGAGAAACAGTACCACAACCGAAAAGAGCACCATCCCCGGACGCATTTTATCCAAAACCAGGGCTATCACCATGCCCAGCAACGCTAAAAGCACAAATATGATTTCAAACGTCATATATACGAGTCGTTATTTAATTACGCCTGGGCTCTACTATAAACCAAGGATTCAACAAATCTTCCTTATTGTACTGTAGCGGTTCTTCTTTTCCGGCCTGATATACTTCCATACCGGCAGCACGTGCAATGGCATGCCCTGCTGCCGTATCCCATTCCATGGTGGGAGCAAAACGGGGATATACATCCGCCTTACCTTCCGCCACCAGACATATTTTAATGGAACTTCCACTGGAAATCAATTCTACATCCGAGTGGCAACGCTTCATTTTTTCAATGTAATCTTCAGTTTCGGGAGACAGATGTGAGCGGGATGCCACAATTACAAATTTATCGTGATTATCCTTAATCGGCAAATGAACGGCTTTCGCCATCAACTCTTCCAACGACGCTCCGCTGCGAGCTGTAAAATCCGAAAGTTTGTAAGCACCTAATGTTTCTTCAGCAAAATAAAGCTCCCGCTTTACCGGAAGGTATATAACCCCCATTACCGGAACGGAATTACGAACCAAAGCGATATTAACGGTAAACTCGCCATTCCGTTTGATAAACTCTTTGGTACCATCCAGAGGGTCTACAATCCATAAAGTAGTCCATGCACATCGCTCTGTATAGGGCAAATGCTTTCCCTCCTCGCTCAATAATGGATAAGGCGTTTTTTGCAGATAGCCGGCAATAGCCGCATGCGCTTTCTTATCAGCAATCGTCAAAGGAGAATTATCCGCTTTCTTTTCTATTTGAAAATCTGAGGTCGGATCGTTGTAAATAGAGAGGATATCTTTGCCGGCACAAAGTGCTGCATCAATCGCATCAAGTATATATTGTCGTTCCATATTGTATTCTCAAAATATATAAGGTGCAAAATTAAAAACTTTTTTACCGCCAAAAGTTTTTAATTTTGTTTTATAACTTCTTTTAAACGAAAAAGAGATATTTATAAGTACTTTTCACAATCACCCAAAACAGAGTTTTCATAATCATTTTCAACAGATTATGAAAAAGGCAGTAACTTCCCAGTTACCGCCCTATCTTGAAAGGAGGGAAATACCCCTTTCTTATGAATTACCAAAAAGAATTCAAATTAATTAATGCGATACAGCAGCCAAGCACCCTGGAAATCCTGACGGTTAGGGTATTTAGCCTTGAAAGCATCGCGAGCGCTGGCAGCAGAGTTTCTGTCGGCATATGTACTTACGATTACACGATACATAGCGG
>NZ_JBCODG010000045.1:20391-36376 GCF_040928965.1 Bacteroides sp. 2201st1_D9_2201SCRN_220225
CCACCGTCACTTTCTCTTCACGGATCGTACCTACCGGTGTACTTTCTACAACCTTAGCTTCTACCGGAGCGCTAACCACAGGAGCAACTTCCTCTACCGGTGCAGTAGTCTGCGGTTCTGCCAGTTCCTGCTGTTTAGCCTTTTCGTATGCTTTCTTGTAAGCGCTTTCACTCGATTTACAAGAAGAGAATGCCAGTACAATACATACTCCCATTCCTAACACTGCCAATTTTTTCATCTTTTCTTTTTATTTTTTGTTAGTAACTATATCTATTCTCAAATAACACTCAATATTTACGGAAAACATATTTCGTTCCTTCATAGTCCAACCGCATCTTCTTGTTTGTCAATTCTTCAACCTTGAACGTTCTCTCGCCGCTATCTCCCCAACCAAAGAACTTCTTATAGCTATCCGAATTTACAAGTTCTTCATGAACAGACTCATTTCCTGAACTATTATCCGGCCACAAAGTTATAGAAATTTCATCATCTTTCAACTTATAATAACCATAAAAAGATTCATAGCTTCCACTTTCATTCATACAATGTGCCAGAAAACTACCTTTTTGAAAATCATAGAAGATACTGTCTACTTTCTGCACTTTACCATCGGGATACTGATATTCGCGCAACTGCCATTTTCCTACCCAGTCGGAACCGCCGTCATTCATACAAGACGCCAGTCCCAGCGCTACACACATCAAAAGCAATAGTATTGTCCCGTTCAACAATCTTTTCATATATCTCTTTTTTGTTTAGGAAGCAAAAGTACTCCGAACCGCTTATCTTAGCCTCTCCTATGCCGTTAAATATAATTAAAATACATGTTTTATCTCTTTTTGAGGCATATATTTTCAAAAAACACGAATTAATGAACAATCATTCAAAATAAATTGTTAGCTTTGTCATATTAGACCTAATAAAAAGAAAGGAGTATTATTATGAAAGGATTAAATGTTTTAGCAGCTTTTTTGGGTGGTGCAGCGGTAGGTGCTGCCATCGGTATTTTGTTTGCCCCGGAAAAAGGAGAAGATACGCGTCACAAGATTGCGGAAATCCTTCGCAAGAAAGGTATCCGGTTGAACCGTAATGAAATGGAAAACCTCGTTGATGAAATTGCAGCAGAACTGAAAGGCGAAGCAAACGAATAAATCAAACCACATTTCAAAACAAAGCCACTATGTTTGCAGATGACAACAGTATTGAGAATATCCAGCAGCTATTTTTCGATTTCAAGAAATATCTGGAACTACAAAAGAAATATACCCAACTGGAAGTAGCGGAGAAATTAACCATATTGCTCTCAACGCTTATACTTGTATTGTTGGTCGTCATCCTCGGCATGGTGGCTTTGTTTTATCTCTCCTTTACCCTGGCCTACATACTAGACCCCATAGTAGGCGGATTAATGGTAAGTTTTGCCATGATAAGCTGCTTCCATATTTTATTGATTGCGTTAATTGTTGCGTTCCGCAAAAAAATCATTATTAATCCAATGACCAAATTCATTGCCGGATTATTCATAGATAACAATAAAAACTAAAATATCATGGATATGAATGATACCGTCCAGACAGAGATTCTTACACTGGAAGAGCTCCAACGACAAAAGGCCGAAGCATTAGAAGAATTACGTGCCCAAAAGCAGGTCATGAATGATACCGCCCGGAACTTATTTGCCCCGATAGCCCCTGCTGCAAATAAAGGAACAGCTATCATGCGTGCATTTAATACCGGTATGGCTGTATTCGACGGAGCCATGCTTGGAATAAAACTGATGAAAAAAGTCAGAAAAATATTCAGACGCTGAAAATCAACCAGGCTATAAAGGAATCATTCATGCAGTATCTATCTAATCAATTTTGTATATATAATTGCCCGCAAAGAATTAGGTATTAGCCTAATAGAGAAACGGACAAATAGGTTTTGCATGAATTGAGAAAAAGAAATAAAATGTATTTGTCTCATCATTTGCAGAAAATGCAATTCGTTTATCATATATTTCCATCCTCCTCTTCTTTTAAACATTTCCGGAGAAAAACGGAAATACAGCAAGCTTTCCTGAATATTATAAAACTTAGCTCCATTCATCAACATACGTATCCATAAATAGTAATCCTCAAATAAAGGGAAATGTCGGTATCCACCGGCAGCCAATACTGCGCTCTTTCGAAACATTACAACCGGATGATTTATAGGATTACGGCGTTTTGCAAATTGTCTAATATCATCAGGCAGTTCCGGCAACTTTCTTACAGACTTTATATTGGATACATTATCTTCAAACTCACTAATCCACGCACCAACAACATCAATATCCGGATATTTCTTAAATACAGCCAACTGTTTTTCAAAACGCTCCGGCATGGCAATATCATCAGTATCCATTCGGGCCACAAGTTCGTGCGAACAATACTTTAACCCTTCATTCAAAGCTTTTCCTAATCCCCGATTGGTTACCAGAGAAAGAACTTTCAGATACGGATACCTTGTCACATATGAATCTATAACATTATCTAATTCGTCACCTATCGGACCATCCTTTACTAGAATAACCTCGTCGGGACATATCGTCTGGGAAAAAAGACTATCCAAACTTTCTCTTAAAAACAGAGGAGATTCTTTGTAATATATAGAAAGTATAACAGAAAAAGGCATGAAAGTTATCCAAAGATTAATTAGTATCGACCAAAATCAACTGAAAGCAGATGCAAGCCAACACGCTGATTTTCGGGTGGAAGTTGCATGTAATCACCAAACATCTTAGTTAAGTATTCATGATAGTGTTCCGGTACAGGCAATTCGGTATCCTCAAACGGTACACGTATAGGAGTTCCATATATTCTTTTGTTCAGAATTGAGGTTTTATACTTTGTCCTACCATAGAAGAATCCCCAATACTCACTCTCTCTGCAATTCAGCCGCTCCACTTGCCTCCGGAAAAAGTCGCGTACATAGCCACATCTCAACGGAAAAGCCAAATACATTAGAATTTTCTTCTTCAAATCGGCGCTTTTATAGGTTCTTAACGACAACTGATAGCATAACAGAACCTTTGCACAAACATATTGCCAATATGCAAAAAATCTATTCGATGACACATTGTCCAGCTTAAACACATCCACAAAAATTCCTTGCTCTCCGGTTGCGGGAATATAGCCTTCGGGTTCTTTCAGAATAGTATCCCGCAATTTAATCTTCGAATAATCAAGCGGCCAATCCACTAACCCCTCTTGTACATAATATTTATTACTATTCAATTGTTCCTTACAGACTTTGAGAAAACGATTATAATTAGAGTGGGTCATAATAATATCCAAATCATCATCCCAAGGAATAAATCCTTTATGTCTTATCGCACCGATAGCAGAGCCTCCCAATAGATAATATTCTATTCCATTATTCTTACATACAATATCGATATCTTTAATTATATCAAGGATTACCAATTGCAAATGACGTAATTCGGTCATAATATATCAAAGTTTTATTTTCGCTTTAATTGTTCCTGTTTATATTCATAAGAATGTTCGCCTTCAGCCCTAAAGTCCCGGTGGTACCGTTCCAGAACTTTTTTAAAGACCTCTTCATATTCAGGAATAAACAAATCATTCCGGTTATTCATATGGTATATAATTTCATCAGCCAATGGATACAACAAAGAAAGATTATTAGCCCCATTGTAAAAATTAGTACCATTTATACGACCGGGAGAAACATTTAAAATACGATTGTCTGTACCACTTTTCTTTAATTCCACATTCACGCTTTCTATGAAAATTTTTAAAGCAGCTTTACTTGCCCCGTAAACGCTGAAAAAAGGAGAAGACATAAAGCCCGCAATGCTCACCATTACTGCCGTATAGAATGGCTTCCTGCTGTGTATGCTACCATAGAAATGCTTGATAATACGCAAAACAGATGTTGTATTCACACTTATCATATCTACTATAGTGTCTTCCTGCATATCCTCAAAAAGAGATAGCTTCCCGAATCCTGCTGTAATAATCAAAGTATCAATATCGTTAAATTCATCAAACAATGAATAGTCATCGAACAGCAAATCGAATTTCCGAAATGACACCAAATGCTTTATATCTGATGGAACCTGACTATAATCCGGTTCCACTTTGTCCACTATCAAAACCGATTTCTCTTTTACTAAACGCATTGCAAGAGCCAGCCCAATCCCGTTACTTCCTCCTACAATAAGAGCCTTTTGTTTCTTTATCATTCCAAATAAGTATTATGCACTCCCTTTCTATACAATTCTATCAATTCTGCAATCATCACAGACTCTTTGGGTTGTAGTCGGTAACTGCTTAAACGGTGCGTATATATCATTGAAAGAAATTCCTGCAATTCATAACGTAAGCCGTCTCCCTGATAAGTATAAAAGTATTTCTTATTTTGATTCTGATCTTCGTACCTCACTTCGAAATAATTTGTGAGCCACCAGGGAGAAGGGACAAGAACATAACCACGCGTACCGGAAATTACAAGATTTCCTTCCGTTTTCACTCCCAGCCCTAAAGTGATAGAAGCTGTTGCTTTTCTATATACCAAATTTCCTTTTGTAAATATATCCACCCCATTCTGTAACTTCGAATAAAAATATGTATCCTTTACATCCGTCCCCAGCAACTTTACGACGGCCATTAACGGAAAGGAGGCCAACTCTGTCATACATCCGCCTGCTTGCCCGGCATCAAGTTCGCGCACATCCCCGCTGACCAATTTAGACAATGACGCCTTTACATCTACCACCTCACCAATAACACCGCTTTTAACCAAAACAAGTAAATGATTCCATGCCGGACAATGAGCTGTCTTGGAAGCCTCGAGCAATACCAAGCCTTTATCCCGTGCCAATGTATAAAGTTCATCGGCCTCTCTCCCACTCAACACCATCGGTATTTCGCACAATACATGTTTACCCGCCGTTAAAGCCCGGTATATATAATTATAGTGAGTAAGGTGAGGGGACGCAATATAAACAGCTTCTATATCCTGAAAGAATGACGCAAGATTATCAGTTGCCTTATCCAAGCCAAAACGAGAAGCGAATGCTTCTGCATCGACATAATCCGGATTGTACACTGACACAATTTCTGAACCGCTGACACTTGCCGCTTCCGGTATAAAACGTTGTGCAATACGCCCCGTTCCTATTATACCTATCTTTATTTTCTCCAAAACTTCTTCACGCAGTTGCGTGCTACTTATTCCTTCGGTACGCGGTAAATACACAACCTGACAAAACTCTTTCAGATAATCAAAATGTCCTTGCCAATCAGAACCTATGGCAAATATATCCACGCCAAATCGCTGAATATCGTCTATTTTCTGTCCGACATAGTCTTCTATTACAATTTCATCGGCATATCCGGTTTGCCGTACGGCTTCAATACGTTCCAAAACATTGTTACGCACATTAAGCTTTCCGCGCTCCCGGTCAAAGCTATCGCTTGTCACACCGACTATCAGGTAATCGCCTAATTCTTTGGCACGCCTTAACAGATTGATATGCCCCTGATGCAATAAATCATAAGTTCCGTATGTAATGACTTTCTTCATAAGCGTTAAAGACTCAGCAATTATAGATTCTACAATATTCTTCCCTAATCTTTTCCTTATCAAAAGGAGCTAACAATTGGTTATAATTTACCGTATCTTTAGACATCATTAATTCAGAAACCGCATCTTTAAAGCCCTCATAATCGTGATAATTAAAAACCCGGTATCCTTTATCTCCTTTCAAATAATCACCAATCCTTACGCGTTCGGAAATAACAACTGGAGTATGGTGTTGAAGCGCCTCTAAAGCCACCAAAGAAAAAGCCTCATAACGTGAAGGCACTACGACAACACTCGCTTGTCTGTATAGACACGCCAACTCAGCATCTCCCAAATTCTGATGAAGAATAAAATCATCGCGTTTCACTGTTCCTTTACACACGCAATGAACCTGACAATTATCAGGCAGGGTATAAAGATGTTCTATCCCTTTATTGGTATCATTACGCCCTATAAACAATACCATATTATCTTGTTTCTCTACCTCATCCAAAACATTCGTATCTGTTGTACTCCAATGAGGAATCTTTTTTACATTAGGATGGTACTTGCCAAAAAAGCGGGTATCTTCATTGTTTATAGTAACAATTGTATCCACTTTGAACAAGACCGGTTTCAGGAACAAATGAAACCACAGTTTCCCTTTCATGGGATGCCGGAGATACCGGAAAGGATGAAAATGAGGACTATATACGATTTTCTTATTCAAACCATAGGCCGCATTTATTGCCTGCACCGCACCCGGAGACATAAAACCGTGAATATGTACTACATCACATCTGCTATTCTCTATGTAACGGACCAATGCTTTGGTATCGTATTTATACTTACGAATCCACTTTACATACGTGGCAGGCAGGTCTTCCACGGGCATAACATCCACATCACATGCAGACATCAGAGCATACAAGTCATCACAATGTCTTTTAATTCCACCGTTAAAAGACAAAGTCTTATCCCGAATAATAAGAACTTTCATAAATCTTCAAATACTATTGTGCGTATTGGCAGCAATCCATTGTCTTCCAGCATCAAAGCAGAGCTTACCTGCAATATAGAGTAAAGGAAAAAGAATGCTATGACAATCATCTGACTGCGATGATTCTTAAAGATAAAAGGAAAATAACTAAGCCAAATACACTCTATAATTCTATAATAAGCAGATAATCTGATAGAGAAATAACCTATTTGCGAAAACAAAAGGTAAGTAACGATTGAAAGAAATGCCCCCCACAGAATGATCTGTTTCAACCTTTCCGTAGCTTCAATCTTATCAATACTATATATTATCAATCCAAAAAAGAACAAACGCCGCAATGTTCCGGAGGAGAACAGCACATTAGAGGAAGCATCCCCGTTTTCACCATAAGCCAGTATCCGGTCTCCCATAGCGCTATCCCCCAAATACATTGAAGCCATATCCATAAAAATATTGAATATTTGATTCATTGATAACAGTACGCATAAGAGACAAATGCCTACAATATGAATTTTCTTTAACTTTATGTTGAGAAGAAGATAAAAAGGTATAAAGCAAAAAGCTGTATAATGAATAAAAGAGGCCAATAAACATACCGTTATATATTTTATCTTTTTCCGCATATACGCATAATATACAGCCAGCAAAGTCAATGACATGGCAAGCCCCTGACGTATAGCATTCATCTCATAAGCTATATAATAAAAGCTGCAAAACAACATCATCGAAAGGTAAAACCCTTTCCTAAAGGCCAGCTTACGAAAGACAAACAGTTTCAGTCCGAACGAAAGAATAAAAATAATCGCCACAAAAACCTCATAGTTTCCGCCAATATATTTTACTGCTTTAATAAGCAAGGCGAATAAAGGTTCTATGGGGTCATCATACTCAAAAATTTCTTTATAGCCGGGATAGTCAGAGCCTACTTCATACCTAAAGGATGATATAAAGAAGATTACAGAGAAAAAAACGTATGCAAATAAACAAGAGTATTTCTCCTTGTTCCTAACATTGAAATTATCCAATAAAAAAGTCGCATACGCCAAGACGACCAAAGTATAATAATACATTAAACCTTGAACTTTACAAATCCTATAATTTTACCTCCGAAGGAGTACCAGTGTTTGATAAAGTTTCTTATCAAAAGCATTCCACAGAAAGCCCTCAACAGATAATACAGATACACAAATAAGGCTTTATAATTACGCCTCATTATCCAATCCTTTTTTTGTAATGCAGCAAATCCAAGGCTATATTTATAGACTTTAGAAATATCTGCATTGTTAGCCGGATGATAAACGGCTGTTCGGTCAACAAAAAAACCACATGTTCTATAGTTCTCAATAAAAGAGTACAGGTAATCCGTTTCTTCTCCTGACGAAAAGTAAGTTCCCACTCCCAAACGCTCATCAAACATCACCGTATTTTTTCGGACAAAAATATTATACGAAATACATGCCTTTAAAACATCCTTTTTATATAGATATGCCTTTTGTGAAATATGACAAACTCTTTTGGTTACAGTATCCCGGGTAGTAACTGCACAGAATCCTACTTCTTCCCTACTGCTAAAGGCTTCATTTACTTCCTGCAAAACATTTACCTCATAGTAGCAATCGTCATCGGGAAAACCTATGATTTCTCCTTTACACATGCGCAAGGCAATATTCCGGTTGTATGATAATCCTTTTACATCGCTACGTATATAATGAATAATGAAGTTTTTTTCAAAATTGCGAACTATATCTTCAAGTTCATGATGCTCGTTTTGATCTACAATATATAACTCAAAATCCTTAAATGTCTGTTTAGAGAGGGATACGCACAGACACCTAACCTCCTCTACCCTTCCTAAGGTCGCTGTAATCAAAGAAAATCTCATCTGATTCTATTTTTTACCAATGATACATCGTCGGGCGTTACCTAATATGTGTGTAAGTTTCGTGCCGATTATACGAGCTATAATGATTTTCATCTTTTCATCCCATGATTTCCATGAGCCTGCAAAATGATGGATGGTATATGTATTGGGAGTTATGGTTATCTTGCCAGTCTTATAAGATTTTGCTGTCAGAAAATCTGTAGGTAATGGAACTATCTTTTTGTTTGTTATATAGTCTGCATTCAACACTTCATCCATGATAATGGGAAGCGGAGTATCATTATATAATCCGTTAGGAAGCGCAAATTCTTTCGATGTATAATACTCCAATACTTCTTTCACCCAAGGAGCCTTTTTAGGGGCCCCGAACACTCCTGCCTCAAGTCCCTTTGCCGCTTCATATCCCAATATATAATCATTCCGAAGTAAGTCATTGAATGACTTTATAACCTCAACATCCATATCCATGTATATTCCACCGTAATTATATACTGCATAAAGACGTATATAATCAGCAGCAAAAGCATATTTCTTAGCTTCGAAAGCCTGTTTTACCCATAAAGACCTATTCAAATCAAAACGGTTTAAATCCCATAGTATAAATTCATAATCATAAAGCTTTTCTTTCCAACTCTTCATGTATTTTTTTAAGTCTTTAGGGATAGGGTCATTACTTAACCAACAGTAATGTATTATTTTAGGAATCATATTATAAATATAAGGCTAAAGATTTATGTATAATTCTTTTCATATCAAAAAATAGAGAGCCATTGTTTCACTACTTGCTCTGCAGAAAAACGTTGTACTTTCTTTATGGCACTCTCGGCAAGCCTATTACGTGTTTCCGAATCAAGCATCATATTTCTTACAGCTTCCACATACAAATCCATTCTGTCATTCTTTACGGTTATGCCATTTACATTATTTTCTATAACCTCATGCAAGCTCGGATAACTGTCGAATGCAACGGGAACTACCCCGAACTGTTGTGCTTCCGTAATGGTCAGCCCCCAA
This sequence comes from Bacteroides sp. 2201st1_D9_2201SCRN_220225, assembly GCF_040928965.1. NCBI lineage: Bacteria > Pseudomonadati > Bacteroidota > Bacteroidia > Bacteroidales > Bacteroidaceae > Bacteroides > Bacteroides sp. 2201st1_D9_2201SCRN_220225. Next base: position 29,844 of record NZ_JBCODG010000045.1, read on the forward strand.
CTTTCCAATGCTGAGGTCATGAGAAAAACAGATGCTTTTTGATAATATGGAAGAGGATTTTTATTTCCTTCGAAATATATATTCTTTATATCATTTTCAGCCACATAACTTTTATAGTTATTCTCGTCACTTCCGCTCCCTACAATAACCAACTTCCAATCCGCCAACCTGTCATCACTCATAAGTTCTTTCCAACTCCTTAGGGCAAGAGAAATTCTCTTAGGGTTCTCTACAAGCCTCGAAACAATAAGTACTACTTTTTCTTTTTCATAGATTTTCTCAAAAGGAAAGAATATATCGAACGAGAGAGTATTGGGTATCACACTGAACTTATCCGTATCCTTTATATGTCCGAAAGCTGTAAAAGGTTGTATCAATTCAGACGACAATAGAACCACTTTGTCCGAATAGTCATAGGTATCTTTATATTTCAAAGGAAGCGCATATAAATGCTTTACTTTCAATATCGGATAAGCCGTCAACCTTAACATATTCGCCATAAGCCCCCGGCTTTTCCAACATTTAAGTACACTATTACTCCACGAAACATCTTCCCGCTCTACGCCAGGATAAAGGTGATGCGCAAATATTATCTTTATCTTCTTTCCGATTGCCTGCCTTATGCCTTTTGCTAATCCTAACTGCCCCTGAAGCAATACTACATCTATATCTTTCTTTACTATATAATCAATCAAAAGCGCCACATTCTTCCTGCTTCCAAGACATAGTCTTCCATCAAAAACAGTCTTCTTATAAAGGCTGTCTATCCCTTCATAATAAGCTAAATAACATCTACACAGACATCTCTTCCTAAACTCCCTGCACAATGTATCGGTAATTCTCTCAGTTCCTCCCAAAAAGGGACTGACATCAAATGTATTTACAAAAAGAATATTCATCAATCAAAAAAGCCAAGTCCAAACTTCTTATCCAACCTTAACAATCCACCCCTCCAAAAATCAGGCTTTATATGTAATCCATCTATCACACACCAGTTGTCCGAAAAGTTAATAGTATGCAAGCCATCAGGATAGTTGCTTCTCGGCTGAGGATATAAAACTGCTACTTCTGTTTCTTCATACCTGTCCAAAGATACAGAATCAACACACCAGATAACCGTACCTGCTCCATAATGTTCCAGACAATCCTGCGAAGGTCTATACAACTGACCGTTTACTCTAAAAAAATCACCTGCCATACGACTACCTCTAAGGCCCTTCTTCACACAGACTCCCTCCTTGGGATAGTAATTCCCCCAAATATTATCATCAGAACACCATAAATATAATTCTTCCTGATCACAGCCTTTTTTTCCACCGAACAACCAATATTTCCCGTTTTCATAAACGATGTTGGGATCGGATACCGGCATATCCAACAACGTTTTCACGTAGATGCACTCTTCCCTTACCTCATCATAGCAATACAGTTTCAGTTTATCCGATGCTATATTTTCAGGAAGTATGTAGACTTTATCGTTCCAACGAAGAATATACGGATATGACAGATGGCTTTTTATGGACAGTATTTTCTTTCTCCTTACTAATTGAAACGTTTTAGTACAAACAGTCAGTTTTACCAAAGTTGCCGCTCCCCCAAGAAATAGTGCTTCCTCTGCAAGAATTTCCAATGTGTCGTCCGTCTCTTTCAAAATAAAAGGATCAGCAAACATTCTATCACGATACTTATGCTTCAGCCAATGCACACTACATAAATCAAAATTTCCGAAGATGACATCCGTAGGCGTCGCTTTTATAAGACCTATGTTATAATCATAAATCTTATACCGTTGGGATAATTGTTTTATATTTATCACGATTACTTGAAGTTAAGAGAGTCAAATTATACATACTTGCTTATTTTCTCAAAATTATTCTTTTCAAAGCTTTTCTCTCTTCTAAATTAAATCCGAACATAAGACTGATACCACAAAAGCAAAGAACATTTATCAGTATCGGCAGGATACAATAATACGCAGTATATTCGTAGGAATTATAAATAATATTTATCAAATATGAACAAAAACACATGCAGAAGAAAGTATAAAAAAACGGCACAAAAACCTTTTTTACATAAAGTTCTAAATCAAAACGCCCTATCCTTTTCGCTATATAAAGAATAATGAAAAAATTTATAAATTCAACTATCGCCATTATAATAAATACACTATATAGTGGTAAAGATGTATATTTCAGAACAATATAAGATAAAGGGAGTGCAGCACCTAATACAATAAATTCCGTTATCTGGTAAACTTTCAACTTGCCAATAATCATATAAAATATATCTATCGGTTCGTGAAAAGAGCGAATGGCAAGATAGATTAATATAGTCCGTACAAAAGCAATCGTATGCTCAGGAACGGTAGTCAGCCAAATAGATAGAATATCTTCTATGTAAAAATATACAGGAAAAGCTATAGACAAATAAAAGAAAACAACCACTCGAGCTCCGACAAATAACATTTTGAAAAAGCTATTGAATTCACCCTTTGCATAGAGTTGTGTAGCCTGCGGCTGAATTGCCAACATCACGTTGTATAACAACGTGGTTATTGCATTCTTTATTTGATATGCGATAGTTCGGGCAGCATTCACCACAACTCCACCGAAAAGGTTCAGTACAATATTAAGTCCCTCGTTAACATATGAATAGGCAAAACTTCCTGCAAAATTCCATCCGGCAAAACTTCCCATTTCTTTGAACAGACTCTTATTCCAATAAAATTTATATTTGCACTCTTCGAAATTTACTTTACAATAGATAGAGCACAACAGCCTCATCAGTAAAGACACTGCCAATATCAGCATTGAGTATAACTGTAACTTATCCATTGCAAAGAAAGGAAGAATAAGAATGGCTCCCAACCTCAGAAAGGCATTCAATATAGATATAAAGGCATAGAACGACATACGTTCATGAGCTATTATCACAGCATCAAAAGGTATAGTCATGATTGAAACCATAGATGCCAATATCGAGAGGTGAAAAACCCAATGGGCGGATACCATGCGGGCGGAATCTATCACAAGTTTATTATTCAGGAACCATAACCCGATACCCTCTGCTATTATACAAAAAACTAAACTTATAATGACATTGATGAGTATGCTCATATTAAAGACTTTCTGTAGAGCCCCTATATTGTCATTACCCATTTCGTAATTAAGAAACCTTTGGGTAGCAGTAGCAAACAAGCCACGCAAAGAAGAAAATATGGCAACAACCCCTCCTACCAATCCATAAATACCAAAATCTGTAACGCCTAACTCCTTCAATAAAACCCGAGAACTATAGAATGATATTAACATCAATACCAACATTCTAAAGCATAGAAAGATTGTATTTACAGCTATTTTCTTTGTCTTATCCATATAAAACAATGCTTATAACCTTTATATTATTGAGGAAATTGCATTTATATATTATTTATGAAACATTACAAGTTACCCGTTTATTTTTAACTCTTGACAGTTTGAGAAGATCCAAACACATTAAAAATAATGTAAAGTTCAAGATGTAATAATTAGGAAATTCTTTAATGATGCCTCATACATCATTGCCACCTCACTTGTCATCTGCTTTTCCATGTTACGATCTTCACATGGTTTGATACTACTAATAATTTACTTATTATCAATTAATGAGCACTAAAAGATGGAGATTTCTGAAATTGAATTTTCCCTTTATCTTGATGAAAAAATCTTAGAATTTCTTCCCGAACGCAATATTCATAAACGTCATAAAAAGTATCTTGGTATCAAAACCCCAGGAGCGATGCTCCAAATAGAATAAATCATAACGCAGACGACGAATCATTTTCTCCAAAGTATCGGTATAGCCATTGTAAAGTGTAGCATACGAAGTGACTCCCGGACGAATCTGGAATAAATAACGATAACGAGGATCCACCTCCATAATCTGGTCTATAAAGAACTTACGTTCGGGACGGGGGCCGATAAAGGCCATATCACCACAGAATACATTCCAAAGCTGGGGAAGTTCGTCCAGATGATGATCGCGAAGAAACCTGCCGACTTTCGTCATGCGGGGATCTTTTGCACCGGCGTAGAGAGCAGGGCCATACTTCTCTGCGTCCAGCTTCATGCTGCGAAACTTATAGATATTAAAAGGACGGCCGAACCTACCGATACGCTCCTGCTTGAAAATAGCAGGACCTCCATCTTCACTTTTCACGGCAATATAACAAATCAAAAATAAAGGAGAAAAAACAATAAGTGCACCAAGGGCAAGAAAACAATCACCTATACGTTTCACATTGCGCTCGAAAGCATTCATTCCGTCAGGAATAAAATGATCATCTTTCTCAATCGGTTCCATAAAATAAAAAGTCTTAGTTTAGATAGTTGAATAGTTTAGGTTGGTGAATGAAGTTATTCTATCACTTCATAAGGGTATTGGTTTTCTTCAAAACTCTTTAGCTCTTCTATTATATCCACTTGCTCCAAAGTTAATTCTGCCTTATCCCAAGTGGCAATAATGCTATGAGCTTGCCTTGACAGTTCTTCATCATAAACTTCGCTATAACAATAGACAAGAAGTTGAACTTTGAGCAAAGATGCAGACAGTTTAGGAAGGACTTCCCAACTACGGTCCAATACTCGCTGAATGTATTGCTGCTTATGACCATTATCGTAAATAGTAGCGGCAAAAGCTGTTAAAAGGCCAAGACAAAGCTCAGCTTCGGACTCAACAGTCTTGCCGCGAGTGCCATAAAGCTCCAATGCCTGCTCGTAAACTTCACGGTTCAAACGTGTAAATTCGTCTACATAGATAGGACTCCCGTCAAGCCCGTAAGTGAGAAGACGATGGGCTAAGGAAAATAATGAATCCATTAATTTGTGAATTATGATTTGTGAATTATAATGCTTTAAAAAAAGGTTACTCTTTTATGGGTTCTACCAAAGAAGGCGGAATAAAGGTAGTAGCTACAGCCATGACACCCTCTATATTAACCACCACACGACGGTCGTGGCGGATTCGGACAAACTCACCGATTACTCCCTCAAAAACACCACCGGTAATACGTACTTTCTGTCCCTTAACCAAATGCAATTCGGCCGGCTCTACATAAAGAACCGCTTCGTCACAATTGCCTGCCACCAAAATAAAGCTACGCATTTGCGATTCGGGAATTACAACCGGACGACAATGCTCACGATTCATAATAAAACGTATAGGCATGGACGATTCAAGCCTGTCTTTCAAAGTATCTATACGTTTACGGGTAGAGTAAACAAAAACAAGATTGTGAATAGCCGGAAGCAGTTTACGGACGCGCTTCCCCGATTTCATGATATACTCATAACGCATCGGGATGAAATTCTCAATATTCTCGGCATCCAGAATTGCTTTTAACGCTAATTCACGGCTATAAGAAACACGAATCGCAAACCAACAATTACTTCCTTCATTTTCAGCCGGTAATTGCATATCGGGTTTACATTGTAACTCGGATGATTTATTTACTGATAAACGGGACATTAATCTGTGATAATGCAAGATTTGGAATAACATGAAGCCTTGTAAAAAGGGTGTTCTTTAGGGACACCGGAGTAGCGTAATACTTACCGATCAAGTCATGTAATGCAGTTATTTCCAATAGTTTAGTTAGCATTCATATTGTTTTAGAACTTCCTACCATCACGGAAAAAGAAGTCGAAAAACAGTTATGTTAGTTTTTAGCTTATAAAAAGCTGAGAACTAATAATCTAAAAAGAGAAAGTATCTTTTAGACGTTCGTTTATTGTGCGCAAAGATACAACCTATTTTTTTAACGGGCAAAATGTTTAATAAGAATATTTCCAAACAGAAACTATTTTTTAGACAAATTACTTTAAATCAATTTATTATCCACGCTTCAAAAGACCTCATTACTATTTTATTATTTATATAAATACGTCTATTGAACTTCTCATTAAAAAGAGTGTCTTTTAAACGAACGTTTAAAAAACATTTTCCCTTTTTTGGCATAGTATATTATGCTACTATCACATTACCTCTTCATACACCTCTACCAAAGGAAATACATAGCTTGATTTGTTGGTGTATATCACCGATAAAAATGATTTTCAGGATTAATTGTTTTTCATCATTAATCATCATAAAGCATAAAACAAAACTAAGAAGATGATGAAAAAGTCATAACGGAAGAAAGAAGTCTCGAAAAGATGTTTCCGCTACCCGCACTGGGACATGCCAACAATAAGCAAACGCACAATTATGGCAAACCTATATTCACCTTACTGCAAATGAAAATTATAAATTCCAAAGAAATCAATGCTATTTCGCGGTTATCCGGCTATAAAAAATTAAATGGTTGCACATGGTTAAAGAACACACACCACATGCTGTAGTGAAATCGTAGCCAAAAGGAAACATCCTATTACGGCATTTGCCAAAGAGAAGAAAAAGACAGAAGTTTAATATCTGGAACATTAGTGTCCCGTTAAAATGGGACGAGTTAAACAATTAATCAAAAAGCCCCGGAATCAGGGGATCATTTAGATCTT